>DAOVEU010000243.1:0-4168 GCA_030668805.1 Desulfobacterales bacterium | reverse complement strand
TTCTTGCTTCCCTGAGCGTGGCTACATGATCGACGTTAACTGCTAAGGTTGGCATTATTGGGCACCTCCAATCTTATCATTCGCTTAATAGGGATAGACTTTTGTTAATTTTGAGAATCTATAAAAAGATATATATATTTCCCAGGTTTCAGGTTTCAGGTTTCGGGTTTCAGGGGAGAACGCAGTGACAATGATGAACCCCTCCCTCAAGGTTGGCCCATTGCTGAGGAATAGGTTTCGGGTTTCAATGTAAATGGTTCGGCTATTGCTTTTCCCATTCTTTACACCTGAAACCTGAAACCTGAAACCTGAAACCAAAACGGGATAAAGATTTAGGTCCATATAAGAATTAATCTAAGTACGAATTTATTAAGCGAACGATGAGCCAATTCTCTCTAATTCCTCAATTCCTCAATCCTTAAATCTGAAATGCTATAGCAACTTCAGCAATTGTTCTTCTTGAATCCTCATGGCTTTGGCCTGTTCTGATGTTTTCTCGTGGTCAAATCCAAAGAGGTGCAAGATCCCGTGGATCAAGAGTTGTTCGAATCGCAATTCAACAGATATGCTGGCGTCCTGTGCTTCGCGGGCTGCTGTGTCGAGGGATATGACCACATCTCCCAAGAGGTTCGGGCTAATTTGCCCGAAAGGGCCATCTCGCATTGGAAATGCAATTACATTCGTCGGGCCGGATCGGCCCAAGTATGTCTTATTGAGCCTCGCGATTTCCAGATCGTCTACAATGAGGACAGACAACTCCCCGTCAGGACATTCCAAGGCGTTTAATATTGTTTTCGCCTTCTTCTCTATTTCCTCGTGAGCGATTCTGTAACGATCTTGCCTGTCTTCTATCAGAATTTCCATTCAGCTTCTGGGTCACACCATCGATCCTGGCGACCCTTTTGGGATACTCGATTCGGTGATGGTGGATGCCGTTTAGGATTTTGTTGAAACTTTTGGCAATCTCATGAAGGTCTTTCAGGGTAAGTTCGCACTCATCCAACTGCCCATCTAAGAATATTTTGTTGATGATCCTTTGAACGAGCCCATTGATTCGGGCTGGCGTAGGGTTTTCAAGGGACCTGGATGCAGCCTCCACCACGTCGGCCAGCAGGACGAGGCCAGCCTCTTTGGTCTGAGGCTTGGGACCCGGGTACTTGAAATGCTCCGTATTGACGGCATCCTCGCCTTTTAGCTGTTTGGCCTTTTCGTAGAAATAGGTGATTAGGCTGGTACCATGATGCTGTTGAATGATATCGATAATTTTTCTTCCGAGCCTATGGTTCCTGGCTATCTCCACACCATCTTTCACGTGAGCGATAAGGATCAGGCTCGACATGGATGGCGCCAGTTTGTCGTGTCTGTTTTCGTGTCTCACCTGGTTTTCGATGAAATAAAAGGGTTTCTTGACCTTGCCAATGTCGTGGTAGTAGCCACTCACCTTGGCCAATAGTGTATTGGCCCCAATGGTGGCGGCTGCAGCCTCCCCCAGGCAGCCTACAATCACAGAATGATGATAGGTTCCCGGGGCTTCCAGCATGAGCTTTCGCAGGATAGGGCGGTCCAGATTAGCAAGCTCCAAGAGCTTGATATCTGTGGTGTAAGCAAAACTCATCTCCACGACAGGGGCAAATCCGGTTGCCAAAATTCCGGAACTTACACCTCCAAGAAGGCTGAAGACCCAGTCCCACAGGAGGTTCAATTCAAGACCGGATCCCCTGAACATATGAAGTGCCGTGACAACCGGAACATTGACAAGACCCACTTTCAAGCCGGCTTTGATCAATGTGCCCCGCTCTTTACAGTTACGTACCCAGTATGCGCCCAATGTGCCACTCAATAGGAAAAACAGGAACATGTCGAACTCGTTTTCAAAGAGAAAGGCGGTTACAAAGGCCGAGGCCATGGAAAAAGGGAGTGCCACCTGCATGCCCATGAACAGGCACACCGTCATGGCACCTGCTGCCACGGGTATGGCGTAAAAGGCTGAAGAAGCCTCTATGGAATAAGGAATGTTCCTTGCGATCCCTTTGACCAAATAGACTGATACTTCATTTAATGAGAACAGGATGACCAGCATGGTACATAGAAAGAGAAGGTCAATGTTTTTCAAGACTAGACTTTCGTCTGTCCTGAAATTGGTCGTAAAGGAAATGACGAAGAAGGCAATGGCAAGGAGTATAAATCCCACAGTGATGGTAAACAGGTGTTCTCTTCTCATTTCGGATTCAAGGGCCTGGAGCCTATCCATATGCAGTTGGGATACCTTTTGTCCTTCCCGGACAAGCATTTCTCCTTTTTTGATTTGGGTTAATACTGCCTTGACCTCAGCAACTGCTTTATTTCTCCGTTCTTCGGTCTCGCCCTTGTTGAGGGTCAGGTTGGGTTGGATCAAACGCTGAGCCAGGTCTATCACAACATTACGAAGAGAATAGTCAAGATCCTTCAACAGGGCTCTGCCGCTGTTTGCCAGGGCATTTTTTGCCTCATCCAGGCCATAAAACCTCTGGAGATCATTCACATGGATCTCTTTCTTAGAAGAGAGCGTGCGAACTATGATACCCTTGTGCTGTTGCTGAAGTACGAGTTGTTTGTTGCCCGCAATGCCGTTTTGCAATACAGTGCGCAGGAGCTGGACAATTTCTCGCGTCATGGACTCAGAAAAGTTTTCCTTTTCCAAGATCTTATAGACACCATTGCTGACTTGAACCCCGAGCATATCTTCAAATACCTGTTTTTCCTTCCAGATCAGATCATGACGTGAACGGGTTTGAGTCAGTGGGGTACTCTTGCCAGGTTTTCGGTCCTTGACTCCGTCAGCGTCCCTGGCAATTGCCCCAGGATTGGCTGCTGCAGGCAAAGCCCGCATATGCTTGAAAGCAGGGGTGATCCGCCCTCCCAGTTTCGATGCCAGGGTGTCGTCAAAATCGTAGATAGTCAGGATAGATCGGGCCGTTTCCTGTCGCTTCCTCTGAGTCGCTTCTTTGTCCTCTATGAGAAAATCCTTGGGTGATTTGACGTCCTTCTCGGCAACATCGCCAATATGATACCTGGGCATGGTCATCAAGAGACTCGGAAAGAGCAGAACAGCAATGAGAACGGTTGTCCCCAATAACATGATCAGTCGCAAGTGGACGTATTCATTTGCGGTCTCGAGAAAAGCTTTACTCTGTTTCTTTATCGTTTCAGTGTGCGTCATATGCCTATACAATCGCTGTGCGATTTCATCCTTCTTTCTCCTCAAGGTCCTCATAAGCCTTGATAATATCCCGGACTAATTGGTGTCGGACTACATCTTTTTCGGAAAAGAAGACAAAGCGTATTCCCTTGATTCCCTGCAAGATCTCCTTTGTCTCCACAAGACCTGAGACCTTGCCGTTAGGTAGGTCGATCTGGGTGATATCGCCGGTGATAACCGCCTTGGAAGTGGATCCAAGACGTGTCAAAAACATCTTCATCTGTTCTGAGGTCGTGTTTTGGGCTTCATCCAAGATTACAAAGGAATCGTTGAGGGTTCGGCCTCTCATAAACGCCAGTGGTGCCACTTCTATTTCACCTTGCTCGACGAGTCGAGAGGCCTTTTCATGACGCATCATATCGTGGAGGGCATCGTACAGCGGCCTTAGATAGGGATTGACCTTTTCATAAAGATCTCCAGGAAGAAAGCCTAAGCTCTCTCCGGCCTCCACAGCCGGACGTGTCAGGATAATTCGATTGACATGACCTTTTGTCAGTAAAGAAACTGCCATGGCCATGGCCAAGTAGGTCTTGCCAGTGCCAGCAGGCCCGATGGCAAAAACGATATCAAACTTTCGCATAGCGTCAACGTATTCCTTTTGTGCCAGGCCTTTGGGTGTAATCGGTTTCTTCTGAGAGGTGATGTAGACAGTATCCAGGAAAATATTCTTGAGCTTGACGCGATCATTGCTGCTTAGAATACGGATGGCATAATCAATATCGCTTTCGTAAATCGGATACCCTTCTTCAATGAGACCGTAAAGCTCATTGAGGAGCTTTACGACAAGCTGGGTGGTTATGACGTCCCCATGGACAGTAACCGTACTACCTCTGGCGTGGATTTGGATACCTAAGACGTTCTCGATTTGCCGGAGATGCTGATTCCGCTCACCAAACAGGTTCCTTGCCACGAGATTATCGTCAAATGTAA
>DAOVEU010000029.1:0-10596 GCA_030668805.1 Desulfobacterales bacterium | reverse complement strand
AAGTTAATTGTTTCTGCCGGACGCAGGCTCGCCCTGCCTCCCCTGGGCTGATAGGCCACATCCACATCATGCTCGGATGCTGCCTTATGGTCTACTGCAACATCCACCCCCGCTAATATCCCCTTCTGGCCTACCCCCTGAATGATCACCGTGCCTGGTGTCACGCTGGAGGCGAGCAGGTAACGCCCGGCGATGTGGCCCTCTACAACGGCCCCCGGCAAGGCCATGACATCAGCCACATCCCCGTCGGGCTTAAAGATAAGCCGCCATTGCCCTTTACGCCTTTTTCGAGAGAAAATCTTCCACTTCATCAAAAAATACCCGAATCACCACGTCACCAGGTGGACAGGTGACTAGGCTTATCACTACAAAGAGTGTAACATTGATCAGGAGCGTGGGGATGGCCGGATGGAGGCCAAACAACGCAGGCCGATAGATAAACCCAACAATCAGGTAGAGCGTGCCGGCAACAATCCCGGTTATTGCTCCCTCCCTGGTAGCTCTTTTCCAGAGAATACCCCCGACTAGACACGGCCCCCACTGGGCAAACCCGGGAATCGCAATTCCCAACAGGTATTGAGCCAGCTCAACAGGATACCAGAAGGCAATGACCATGCTCAGCAAGAGAATACCAATGACCGAAACCTTGGTCGTCCGGATAAGAAATTGGTCGCTGCCCCCGGGGACAAAGAGACCGTGGATCACATCCCTGGCCACGATAATGCTGGACGTCATGAGCTGGACTGCGGCAGTGGAAATGGCTGCTGCAATGACGCCCATGAGCACAAACACCGAAAACCACGAAGGGAGATACCTGGTTACAATCATTTGCACAATATTGTCTGCATCCTTGCCTGAAACAGGCGGGACCAGAGTGCCTGGCATGTGACTGATGGCAGGTGCCACCAGAGAACCCCAGATAAAGGGAATCGTATAAAAGAGCATGCCGGCCACGATAAGGGCCAGGGCAGGCATCCATTTGAATATGGTTTTATCCTGGGCAGTCATGGTGCTAATGACGATGTGAGGCCAGGTAAAGGCCAATGCCCCGACCAAGAACACAATAGAGGTAACAGCCGGCCTGAACAATCCCTCGGGGCCGGGTGTAGTGAGAAGGGCAGGCTCTTTGCTCTGAAGAATCTCCACAGCCCCTGAAAGGCCTTCTGGAAAGACCCTGACTATGACAAAGATGAGGGATCCCAGGAAGGCAACCGTGTAAACCAGACCAAGGAGCACATTGACCCACGCTGTAATGCGCATGCCGCCCAGAAAAACAATGAGAATCAGAAGCAAGGAGATGTAAAGGATGCCCACAACAGGCGGAACCCCTAGCAAAGCCTTCAGCCCCAGGCCCACACCCAGAGACTGATCAGCAATGTAGGGAATAATCGAACCAAGAAGCACCACAGAGATGATGAGTCTTAGCCCCGGTGACTCATACCTGGCGGCCATGGCCTCAATGGGCGATAAGAACCGATTCAACCGACAGACGGCCCAGAGTCGTGGACCAATGAACATGTATAGAATGACAAAACCTGCAACGCAGCCCCATATGAAATATACAAACCCAGGCCCGTGCTGGTACAGGATGCTCGGATAGGCATAAAAGGTCCATACACTTGAGATGGCAAAGAGGGCAAAGAAAAACATGACCGCGATGCCAATCCCCCTGCCTGCAAGCATGTAGTCTTCCGCTGTCTTGGCTGAGACCTTGTAACCGTACACGGCCATGAGCAGGACCACAACACCAAAGGCAGCTAAGATAATGATTATCATCATGGAGTTCGGTCCTGGTTTCGGCCAAAGTATTTGATCGGGATCAACGAAATGGCCAATATTTGAAAAAATAGACAAGATAGGCACAAAGCCAGATGAGCAGGAAAATAATGCCGGCTGCAAATGGCAGGCTGATCCATCCCATAATAATTACTGGCCTGGAAAACAGAGGGGTGACTGCAAATAGCCCCACAATAGCCAAAAAAAGCACCAATAAAAAAATCCGCCCTGGCCTGTGTCCAAAGATCTCTCTCAAGACCCCCTCCTCAGTTTGTTCGGGGATTGGCAGATAATGCGGAACGGCACCTTACACTACCAAGTACGGCTACTGAGTACTTTGTAACTGCTCTTGATGTCAAGACAAAAGGGGCAAGAGGTGATACAGATTAAGATTGAAAGGGTATTGGCTATCCAGTATATTGTATATCGGGCTATGATCATCGTTTCGGCCAGAGATTATTGGTTCCAATTGACGATCGACAATAGATTTTGCATTTACAAATGACGGTTGCTGGATCCTCGTTGAAACGGGTGTAAATCAAGATTGTTGGTTATTGAGTTCAATTGTGAGGTGTCAGTGTTCAGGTTTGCGGCTTACGCCTTGAGAACAGTACAGCTCTTCAAGTTTCTCGATCCTGACACCTGAAACCCGAAACCTGACATCTTTTCCCCAAAGCTAAATACGTAGCAGACGGACATGGATTTTCTCATTGCCAACAGCTGTGATTCACACCCGTCGTTAACCACTCGACCACTCGACTAAAGTCGCAGGAATTTCAACAGGTTGTAGAATTTTTGAGACGTCTAATCAGGTCTCGTTCTATCAGGTTCAGGAAATCGGCAGAGAAAATGTGCATCTCTGATTCCAGAACACGAACCTTGTTTGTAAAATAATTATAAGCCACAACAGCCGGTATTGCAGCAGCCAATCCGGCAGCCGTGGCAATGAGCGCTTCTGAAATGCCCGGGGCCACCACAGCCAAACTGGCAGAACCTCTCAGGCCAATTCCGCGAAAGGCGTTCATGATCCCCCACACAGTACCAAAAAGGCCTATAAAAGGTGTTGTATTTCCAGTAGTTGCCAAGAAAGAAAGAGCCTTGCCCAGTCCGGTCAGTTCCATGTTAACAGCTCGCCGAAGCGCCCGCTTGATGTTGTCAACCGCAACCATCTTTTGGCTCAGCGATGCTTCGTCCGTAACGTCATCACCCCCGGAGGCGGAGGATGATTGTGATTTGTTCACCTTTTTGAGCTCAATAAAAGCCACACGAAAGACTCTGGCGATGGGACTGTACCGGAGACGCTTTGAGGCCGCAAAGGCCTCAGAAAGACCAGGGCTATTCCAAAAAAGATCAAGAAAATTGGCTGATTCTTTGCGTGCCCTCCTAATAGTCCGATATTTGGCGAAAATGATGGCCCAGGAGGTTATAGAAAAGAACAACAGAAGCAGCAGGACAACACGAACCATGGGTCCTGCCTGGAAAATCATCTGAACGATGTCATTGCTGGTAGTGATAGGCATACTATACCTTACGATGATCCGGGACCTTCAATGAACTTGCCAAAAAGCTTCCTGGAAAACTATAAGCTCCCGTTGCAAAAAATACGATCTTGGATAAAAGTTATATGACGTTCATTGGGGTGTCAAGTCATTTTCCGGTTGCCTTTGTGGCCGGGATTGTATAGATTGTATATATAGTGGACATCATGAAAGCCATAGCAAATCTGCTTTTTGAGGCCAGGATTCTAAAAGACATCCCCAGATCCGGGTTTCACTTCTTGGGATCGGGTAACGAATCAGTGGCTGAGCATAGCTTCGTTGCTACGTTTATCGGCTATGTTATCTCACAGATCGCCCCTGACGCGGACGCTCTTAAACTCCTTCAGATGTGCCTGATACACGATCTCACCGAGGCCAGAACCGGGGATCTTAACTATGTTCAAAAGAAGTACCTTGCGGTGGACGAATCCCTGGCTATTGGTGACCTTACTGAGGATCTTCCCTTTGGTAAGGCGGTGGCCGATCTCATAGAAGAGTTTAATGCGGCAGAGACCCTGGAAGCCCAGCTTGCCCACGACGCAGACCAGCTCGCACTAGTCCTGGAACTGAAAGCCTTGCATGATGCAGGAAACAATGGCCCCAAGGCGTGGCTTCCGCATGTGGTGGGCCGGCTGCGAACCAGCGTCGGTCAATCCCTGGCAAAGCAAATCCTGGATACCGCTTCAGATGAGTGGTGGTTTGAAAACAAGGCGGATTGATATGAAATTTGAATCTATCATTGGCCAGGAACGCCCCATCCGGTTCTTGACCCAAATGCTTCAAAAAAGGAGCATTCCCCACGCCATGTTGTTTACAGGGATCGATGGGGTTGGCAAGCAAACAACGGCCAATGCCTTGGGCATGGCTCTCAACTGCTTGAGCCCTGTGGGGGTATCGGCCTGCGGAGAGTGTCCCTCGTGTCACAAGGTCATTTCCGGGGCCCATCCGGACATGATTACCATAAAGCCTGAGGGTGCCTTTATCAAGATCGACCAGGTCAGGGCTCTGTCCAGGCAACTGAGATTTGCACCCCTTGAGGGAAACTGGCGTGTCGTGATCATCAATGACGCACAGGCCATGAACCTTGAAGCATCGAATGCTATTCTCAAGATCCTGGAGGAACCGCCCAGGGGCACGGTCACAATCCTCACGGCAAGCCAGACAACAGACCTGCTGCCCACCATTGTCTCCAGGTGCCAGCAAATCGCCTTCAGGCCGATTCCGTATGAAAAGGTTACTGAGGTGCTTGTGGAACAACGGGGGCTTGACAAACAAACGGCAACAACACTTGCTGTATCGACCAAAGGAAGCTTGGGAAAGGCACTGTCGGTAGATGAAGAAAAGTGGACCATTTGGCGCACGCGTCTCGTTGAGCAAATTGCGTCCCTTTCCATAAGATCGATTCAGCCTGTTTTTGCCTTCGCCGATGCCTTAGCCCGTGATAAAGATAGATTGGCTGATGCTCTGGAGATGATCATGACATGGGTCAGGGATGTTCTCATGTGTAAGGTCTCTCCTGAAAGGATCATTAATAAGGACTTTATGACCAAGATCGAGTATGCATCACAAGGGCCGTCGGTCAACGAGCTCCTGGAAAAGGTGGGGGCCGTGCATGCGGCACAAACCGCCATTTCACAGAACTCAAATCCTCGGCTGGCCTTAGAGGTGATGATGATGCATCTATCGAAGTGAGCTATACGATTTCGGAATGCGGAATGCGGATTTCGGAATGCGGATTCGAGATTGACATCACCTCCTCAATTCCTTTAACTTTAGGCACTTTAGTTCACTTTAGATCACTTTAGGCACTCTTTTTCTTAGGCACTCTTTTTTTGGAGTCGTTATGGGTAAAATCGTCGGCGTAAGCATCAGGCCAGGAGACAAGATCTACCATTTTGATGCTGGCCTCTTTGTGCTTTCCCGCGGCAGTCATGTAATTGTGGAAGCCGAGCACGGGTTGGAGTTTGGCACGGTAGTCACACCTCCCAGGCCTGCTGGAGAGGAGGAGTCCGAGATTCGTCTAAGGAAGGTCTATCGCTTAGCAAACGATGAGGATATCGCCCAGTACAGGAAAAATGTTGAGTTAGAGAAGTCAGCCCATACATATTGTCTGAAATGTATCAATGAATTAGGGCTTGAAATGAACCTCGTGTCTGTGCGAAGTCTGTTCGAGGGAACCAAGCTGACTTTCTATTTCACGGCCGATGCGCGTGTCGACTTTCGAGAGTTGGTCAAGATGCTGGTTAAGGCCTACCGGGTGCGTATTGAACTGCGCCAGATCGGAGTGCGCAATCGAGCCAAGATGTGCGGCGGTATCGGAAGATGCGGCCACGTACTGTGCTGTTCTGCCTTTATGAATGACTTTGAACCAGTATCAATCCGAATGGCCAAAGAGCAGGGCATGTTGCTGAATCCCACCAAGATTTCAGGCCTGTGTGGACGACTTATGTGCTGTTTGGCATTCGAATATGACACCTACTGTCACCTCAAAAGTGAATTCCCCGATTCCGGAAAGTACGTCCGGACTAAAATGGGGTGCGGAAGGGTTGTCAGACGAAACGTATTGAAAGAACTGATCACCATCAAGACTGACGAGGGACATGAGATTGATGTGGGATTAGACAAGATTATCGAGGAGAGAAACGTGTGAAACCATTCTACATTACAACCCCCATCTATTACGTGAATGCCCGGCCGCACCTGGGTCATGCTTACTCCACGGTTGTGGCCGATGTCCTGAATCGATTCCACCGGATGTGCGGCCAGGAGACCTATTTTCTGACAGGAACCGATGAACATGGTGACAAGGTGGTCCGAGCGGCCAGGGAGGAGGGCTTGAGTCCACTTGTCTATGTGGACCAGATCACTGAGCTTTTCAAAACCCTGTGGCCTGAACTCGACATAGAGTATGACTATTTCATACGCACAACAGCCCCTGCCCACGCCAGGGTAGTCAAGGAAGTCCTGCAGAAGATCTATGATGCAGGAGATATCTACTTCAGCGAATACGAAGGCGCATACTGTTTTGGGTGTGAACGTTTTTATACAGAACGCGAACTGGTGGATGGCAGATGCCCGGACCACAAAACGATTCCTGAAGTTATCAAGGAATCGAATTATTTTTTCAGGATGAGCCGATACCAGGACTGGCTTATGGAGCACATCGAGACACACCCGGATTTCATTCGGCCAGAGCGTTATCGGAACGAGGTGCTCGCCTTTTTGCGCGAACCCTTAGCGGATCTGTGTATATCCCGTCCCAAAACAAGGCTCCAGTGGGGCATCACGCTTCCCTTTGATAACCAATTTGTCACCTATGTCTGGTTCGACGCCCTTCTGAACTATATTTCTGCGCTGGGATACCCGGACGGTAAGCCATTTAAGAAATTCTGGCCGACTGTCCAGCACCTCATAGCCAAGGATATCCTCAAACCACACGGGATATACTGGCCAATCATGTTAAAAGCAGCAGGTATCCCGCTATACCGTCACCTGAATGTCCATGGCTACTGGAACGTGGACGAAGCCAAGATGTCAAAAAGCCTTGGCAATGTGGTGGACCCACTTGAGTTGAAAAAAGCGTATGGCTCAGACGCATTTCGCTACTTTTTGATGCGTGAGATGGTCTTTGGCCTTGATTCGAATTTCAACGAAGAGGCATTCGTCCAGCGCTTCAATTCGGACCTGGCAAATGATCTCGGAAACCTCTTTAGCCGAAGTTTGACCATGGTTCACAAATACTTTAAAGGGATCGTACCACAGGGGGAAGCCGGCACAGAGAGCGATCTCGATTTTGGCTTGAGAGCCAATGCTGAAAAGGCAATTCAAGATTACCAGAAGGCTGTGGAAGACCTTGCCTTCCACAAGGCCCTGATGGCTATTTGGGAATTCATAAACAATATTAACAAATACATAGACGTGACTGCCCCTTGGGAACTCGCCAAGAGAGAGTCCCAGCACAAACAGCTTCAGAGAGTACTTTACAATGTCCTGGAAGGTCTCCGCGTCATTGCAGGACTCATCTATCCCATTATGCCGCGGGCTGCACGGGTTATGCAAAAACACCTCGGGTTGCCATCAGCAGATTCGCTTCAGACATTGGAGGATCTGAACGTTTGGGGAAAAACACAACCTGGAACGAAACTTCCAAAAACGATTACCCTGTTTCCGAGGGTCGAACAGGTTAAACTCGGACCGAAGGCCATGGAAGCCCTTTCATTAAAGGAAGTATCGACTTTGGCGAAGCCTGAGATCTCTGAAAAAATCTTTCAGAAAATCGATCTTCGGGTGGCCACAGTGCTCCATGCTGAGCCTGTGCCAAGGTCCAAGAAGTTAATGAAATTGAAGGTCGATGTCGGCGAAGAACGCACCATTGTGGCCGGCATTGCGGACAGTTACCAGCCACAAGAGCTCATAGGAAAGCATGTGGTCATCGTGGTCAATCTCAAACCAGCCAAGCTTATGGGTATCTTGTCGCAAGGCATGGTCTTGACGGCTTCCGACAAGGCTATGTGTAGATTGGTCACGGTGGACGGCCCTTCTGAGCCTGGGACGCCGCTCGCGTAATCTGCCTCCGAAAAATCCCTCCGTCAGTCGTTATTCGTTACTCGTTAGTCATCAATCGCAGATCCTCAGAGGGCGAAGATCTGCCCGCAATGCTTCGCAACGCGAGGCGGGCGGGTCGGCTTCGCCCCAGGCGAATTGGCGTCTATTTTTTCCCAGCGATTCTCGGTGAAGTATGAAGACCTATAGATTGCGTCGCTTCGCTCGCAATGACAGAAAAGGCTTTCGTAATGTCATTGCGAGGAACGACAGTGACGAGGCAATCTTGCTGTAATTTTTACCGAGAATTACTGATTTTTTCACGCCTATCGTAAACGACCCCCTATCATTTTGGCGTTCGTATCCCCCTTGCTCTTGGTCTGGGCAAGGTACCGATTATCGCAGGGGAACGGGAGCGGACCTTCCATTTTGCCTGACACTTCCGCCAAAGGTGGACAAAATCCTCGAAATAGCCTGCTGGACTTAGCTCCGCTTCGCTCCGCAACCGGAATACTGGAATGATTGATGGCATGGAACAATTGCCACTGAAACATCCATAATTGCAACCAGTTGTCGAAATCCCGAGACGCATATATGGAGCCGATTGATTAAAGGTATCGATCATTTGTGACGATACCTTTCTTGATGGCACAAGTTATAAAATCGCTACGCGATTTTATGAGAAGATACAAAATATCGGGGAGGGCAACATGAGGCTCCTGCTAAAAGTCGTTCTAATGCTGTTTCTCGGTTGTATGACAGCATCGCCCCTGTCGGCCCAAACAAATGTTAAGGAATCAATAGTGAAGATATACACCGTATTTAAGAGCCATAGTTACGGTGAACCATGGCAAATGTCGGGGCAAATGAGTCGCACCGGGTCTGGATGCATCATCACTGGCAAGAGAATCTTGACCGATGCGCATGTGGTAGCAGACAGCACGTTTATTCAGGTAAAACGCGCAGGAGAAGCAAAGAAATATACCGCAGAAGTAAAAGCGCTAGCTCATGAGTGCGACCTTGCTATTTTGAAGGTCACGGATGACGCGTTCTTTTCTGGCATTACGCCTGTAGAATTTGGCGCTCTGTCAGAGGTCAGACACAAAGTGGCCGTTTATGGTTTTCCACGGGGCGGTGATGAATTATGCATCACTGAAGGCGTGGTCTCACGAGTAGAACACCAGCACTACACCCACGGCGGGGCATATTTGTTGAGCTGCCAGATTGACGCGGCAATCAATCATGGCAACAGCGGTGGTCCGGTGATCAAGGACAATAGAATAGTAGGCGTAGCCTTCCAGGCCGGCAAGGGGGAAAATATCGGCTACATGGTGCCGGCTCCGGTCATCGAACATTTCCTGAAAGACATAGAGGACAGTAAATATGACGGCATTCCGGGCCTGGCCATGTCGTTCCAAAAGATGGAAAACCCGGACATCCGATGTAAATATCATATGAGCAAGGGACAGACGGGCATGTTGGTGAACAGAATCTATCCTGGGTCCCCTGCAGAAGGAATCTTGAAATCCGGGGATGTCATTCTTTCGGTCGAGAGGGCAGATGTGGAAAATGACGGAACAATAGAATTCAGAGACGGCGACAGGACATCCTTTTTGTACTTAATACAAAACAGATTCATCGGTGACATAGTGGAATTTGAAATCCTGAGAAATAACAAGATCAAGCACGTCAGAGTGAAGTTGACCATGCCCATGAATTCTTGCCGATTAGTGCCTAACGAGCAGTATGATGCACCTCCCACATATTATATTACAGGAGGCCTTGTGTTCGAACCATTGACATACAATCTTCTAGACGTATGGGCAAAATGCGGTAAAAAACGCGTGCTTTCCAACCTGGTGGATTACTATATTCGAGGGGAACCGACCCGGGAGCGAGGGCAAATAGTCGTATTAGTAAAAGTCCTGGCAGATGAAATTAACGTAGGCTATCATGATCATATGTGTAACGTCATTTCCTATGTCAATGGCAAAAGGATTTCCAGCATAAAGGATTTGGTCAACGCCTTTGAAAGCAATGGCGCTGAATACCATACCATCATAGATGAGCGGGGATATCAAATAATCCTGGACAGGAATAAAGTTCATAAAAGCAATGGGGCGATTTTAGAGAGGTACAAGATTGACTTTGACAGATCAGAAGACTTAAGGGCTTGCGCAAAAATAACTTACCATTTTGGCATCTCAGCTTCACGCCATCTTTGACCGATACTCATTCGCAAAATCCGCGAAATAGCCTGCTATTCCTGTGGTTTTGCTCAATCGGATCGGGCAAACCTGACCCAAATCTGAGCGCCAATTCTGCCAAGTTATTCTTGCGCAAGCCCTTAGAAACAAAGGAGGCAAAGCGAGGTCTTTAAGAAGTATTGGATAGAGGGTTGCCTTCCGTTGGGTCCTAAGTCAATTCTTCCAGATGTAATTTTTTTGTGGGTATGCCAGTGACGTCATTAACGATTTTCAGGATCTGTTTTTTCAAGGTCTTGAGGTCTTTTTGCTCAATCGATTGCGCCATATCGGGACGACTTCCTGAGATTGAGAGTTCATGTTTTATTATGGGCAATTTTTGCATCAAACCGGCCTTTTCTTTGTTGTTACTGAATGGGATGGAAAGTTTGAATCTCACATGATGCCGCTCAGCAATAGAAGATGAAACCACGTATACTATGCTTCCCACGTAACCATCGCCCGAGCCTGCTCTATCCGATGAACTTCTTGTCAAA
>DAOVEU010000315.1:0-3429 GCA_030668805.1 Desulfobacterales bacterium | reverse complement strand
CTAATGGCCCATATTACACGGGGGCCGTCTGTGGAGGAGCTATCCGGGGCTTGGGATGCTATGGATCGTTATGATACCGCCAAGATTCGAACGAATTTGGATGGCCCGGTTTGCGATATTGTAGGCACGGGATCAGATTCTCTAAAAACCGTCAACTGCTCCACTCCGGCCTTTTTCATCGCTTCCGCTTGTGGGTTATCCATAGCCAAAAAAGGAGCCAGATTGGTCACCGGCGTTTCAGGAGCATCGGATATTCTCGAAATCTTGGGAGTAGATCTGGATATGCCTCTTTCTCAGGCTGAGAAATGCTTGGGAAAATACGGCATTTGCTATCTTCCAGGCGAAGCCTTTCTGAAGTCCGGATGGGCACGGCTCATAAAATCCATGCGTTTTACTTCGGTTTTCAACATCATTGGTCCATTGAGCCGTCCCTGTGCTCAGACCAACTGCATGGTCATCGGTGCATACGCTCCTGTCGTGTGTGATCAACTAGTCGAAGTCCTAAAGGAAATCGGCATGAGTGCCGCCCTTGCTCCCTTCGGAATGGTGCATGGAAAAGAAGCAACCCAAGGAATGGATGAGTTCTCTCCTGCCGGGCCTACTAGGATAGTGGAATTGCGAAATTCTAAAATTGAAACCTATGAGGTCACTCCTGAAGATTTTGGTTTGAAAACAGTAGATTTCTCAAGGATTGCTAGCGGTAAAACCGCCATGGAAAATGCCCAAAAGATTCTATATGTCCTCCAGGGAGAATATGACACGCCGGAAGCAGACTTCTTTTGCATGAATGCTGCTGCTGCTCTTTACATCGCTGATTTTGCTAAGAGTTATGCACAAGGTCTGGAAATGGCTAAGGAGGCTTTAGCTACTGGTAAGGCTTACGAAAAGGTGGAGCAACTTCTGGACTTTCAAGGAAGGGTGTAGGGGGAGGCGGTAAAGAGAGATGACGTTGAATGAGATTATTGATGACATTGAGCCCGCAGACCAAGAGATGATCCAACAGGCTCGCGAGCACACGTCCCGGCTGGTCATGCCGCACCGGGCTTTAGGAGAGCTGCACCTGATCGGAGAGCGGGTTTGCGGTATACAGCGGACCATGGAGCCGTCGGTCAAAAACAAGGCTGTTTTGGTGATGGCCGGGGACCACGGCATTTCGGCGCGGGGGGTCAGCGCCTATCCCCAGGAGGTGACCGGTGAGATGGTCAAGACTTTCATCCGGGGCGGGGCTGGAATCAACGTCCTGGCCCGCCAGGTCAATGCCCGTGTCCTGGTGGTGGACATAGGGACCATCCCTGATATCCGGGAACAGACCTCAGGAGAAAATGCGCTGGTAGTAAAAAAGATTGCCAAAGGCACGCACAATTTCACTTGTGGCCCTGCCATGACGCGGGAACAGGCAGAACAGTCTGTTATGGCAGGATATCAGGCGGCCGCGGACCTGTTTGAACAGGGCGTGCAACTGCTTGCGACCGGTGATATGGGCATCGGCAATACCTCACCTTCAAGCGCCATTGGAGCAGTGATTACCGGTCATCCTGTACAACGGATGAGCGGCCGTGGCACCGGTGTCGATGACGAAACCTTTGCCAGGAAATGCCAGGCCATTCAGAAAGGGATTGACATAAATGCGCCTGATCCCAAGGACGCATTGGATGTGTTAAGCAAGGTGGGGGGGTTTGAGATCGGCGGCATTGCCGGTGCGATACTCGCCGCAGCCCGTTTCCATAGGCCGGTGGTCATTGACGGCCTGATTTCAACAGCCGGGGCTTTGCTGGCCCATGCAATGTGTCCTATCGTGGCAGATTATATGTTTGCGGGCCACCGATCCGTGGAACAGGGGCATCAGCGCATGCTCGAGCACATGGGGCTCAGGCCGATTCTGGACCTCGGGATGCGTCTTGGGGAGGGCACGGGGGCGACCCTTGCGATGCATATCATAGAAGCCGGAGTACACGTGTTTCTGGAAGTGCTCACCTTTGAGCAGGCCGGGGTCAGCAAAGGCTGAGTTTGTTCTCTCACAGAGCTCGCGGAGTCACAGAGTTTTTGAGCAGATTTCCGGAGAGGGGAAATCTGCCTATCTATCTCCGAGATCTCTGTGCGCTCAAGCGACCGAAGGGAGCGGGCGAGAGAACTTCTTCCCAGGTTAAGGAATGACATGATCAAAGATGTAAGAGCAGCCTTGCAATTTCTGACCATCCTTCCATTGGGCAAACCCGCAGATTTTTCAGGGCACCGCATGGTGCCGTACTTTCCGCTCGCAGGACTCATCCTGGGACTGCTGCTCGCACTGATAGACGCCGTGCTCCAGCATATCTTTCCTTTGAACATTGTGTCATTGATTGATGTTGTCTTCCTCGCTGTCGTGACCGGCGCACTTCACCTTGACGGGCTTGCGGATACGGCTGATGGCCTTTTCAGCCATAAACCTCGTGAAGAAGTCCTGAGGATCATGAAGGACAGCCGTGTTGGGACCATGGGAATCCTTGCCCTGATCTTTGTCCTGGGCACAAAATGGGCTGGGCTTTCTTCCCTCCATGAGTATCGAGCATATTGCCTTATCATTATTCCCGCTTATGCAAGGGGTACGTTCACTATTGCCATTCACTTCCTGGGCTACATTCGTCCCAAAGGAGGAACAGCCAGGGAGTTCTTTGCGGACAACAGAAACATCGCAACCCTTGGATGGCTATCAGTGCCGGTGGCTTTTTCCTTGTGGCTCGGTTTCAGGGGCATAATCTTGAATGGTGTATTCATAGGAATCGTGATGCTCGTGACCCTTTATTACAAAAAAAAGCTCGGGGGCATTACCGGCGATATGTTGGGTGCCCTGGGGGAAGTGACAGAAGCAGGATTGTTCTTATTTGCAGGGATGGGGGTATAGAAAAGCAAAAATGATAAACGGACACGGTGGCAACATCTATGAAATGGCAAAAACCCTCGGGTGCTCCCCCTGGGAAATCCTGGACATGAGCAGCAACGTGAGTCCCCTTGGGGTGCCCCCGGGGCTCAAGGTAACGCTCGAAAAAAGATGGGGAGAGATTACTTCCCTTCCAGAGGTTGACAGCGAAAGTTTACGGGTATCCTTTGCTGCCTCAATGGGCCTGGAGGCAAATCAGGTGGTGGCAGGAAATGGAACCACAGAGTTTATCTATATGATTCCCAAAGCCCTCAAGGTTAAGCAGGTCTTGATCGTTGGTCCCACCTACTCCGACTACGCGGATGCTTGTCAGGCTTACGGGATCGAGCCCATATTTTGCTTGGCCCGCGAAGAGGCGGACTTGCAGCCAAGCCTTGATGAGATATCATCCAGGCTGGCCGACGTGGATACCGTGTTTATCTGCAATCCAAACAATCCCACAGGTCAGCTCATACCAGGCCAATCCCTAAAGCTGTTCATTGAAACCTATCCTGGGGTGCGTTTTGTGGTAG
>DAOVEU010000115.1:0-6280 GCA_030668805.1 Desulfobacterales bacterium | reverse complement strand
GTGATGGGGCGAATCTCGTCGAACCTGCGGCCATCTATGCGACGGCCTTCTACGACGGCGAGATTGCGTATGATGCGGCGCTCAAGGGCGTGAAAAGCCTCATTAACCTGTTGTTCCTGATCGGCATAGCGATCTCCAAGGGCCGCCAGCACATCGGTTCTCACACCCTTCAGCACGTCAAGGCGTTTAAGCTTTTCAGGGACCTGCATGGCTTCCTTGATCCGCTCGGCAGCCAGGGCTTCCACCTCTTTTGCCAGGGCTTCGTCTATCTCACTGACAGGAGCGGGGCGCTTCGGCAGGCCCATGGCCTCCTTGAGTTTGACCTGTAGGTCAATAATTGGTTGTAAGGCTCTGTGGCCAAAAAAGATCGCTTCCAGTATATCCTCCTCTTTGACAAAGAGACCTCCTCCTTCCACCATGACCACAGCATCTTTGCTCCCTGCGACGATCAGATTGATATCGCTGTTTTTCACTTCTTCACGGGTGGGGTTGACTCTGAAACGACCATTTATGCGACCCACACGCACGCAGGCGATCGGTCCGGCAAAGGGAATGTCAGACACCTCCAGGGCTGCCGAGGCACCTGTGACAGCTAACATATCAGGATCATTTTCCTTATCCACGGAGAGCACTGTGGCGATGACCTGTGTCTCATGCCTGTAGTCTTTGGGGAAAAGAGGCCTGATCGGCCGATCTATGATCCGTGCAGTGAGCGTTTCCTTTTCGCTCGGTCGTCCAATCTCTCTACGAAAGTAGTTGCCGGGTATCATCCCGACCGCATATCCTTTTTCCTGATACTCAACCGTCAACGGCACAAAATCGATCCCTTCCCGGATTTCATCCGTGGAAACAACAGTCACCAAAACCATGGTGTCCCCATACCGGACCATGACAGCGCCACTGGCCTGCCGTGCCATCTTTCCTGTTTCTATGCTGAGGGTGCAATCACCCACCTTTGCCTTAAATACTTCCATTCTTTTTTTCCTCGTTATTCGTTATTTGTTTTAAGTGAGCTAAAGTGCCTAAAGTTGTGAATCCGAAATTCCTATTCGTTATTCGCAGCTCGCAACGCTTTACGCTCAACGGTTGCCGACACGATTCACGAGATTATTTTCGAAGACCCAGGGCCTTAATAACCTCCCGGTAACGTGTAATGTCCTTGTTCTTCAGGTAGTTTAGTAACCTGCGCCGCTGGCCGACCACTTTTAGCAAGCCCCTTCTGGAATGATGATCTTTTCGGTGGATCTTGAAATGCTCGTTTAGTTGGCTGATACGCTGAGTTAGAAGGGCGATCTGGATCTCTGGCGATCCCGTATCTGTTTCGTGAAGTTTGAACCGATCAATCAACGTCTTTTTTTCCTCTACTGCTAAAGCCACTTTCAAAACCTCCTCTTTTGGATTGATGATTGATGATTGATGATTTGGGATTTTCAATCGACAATGGAAACACACAAGCATATGGATACACACCATTTTTCTTGCTTGAACTAATGACGGCAACCAGGTTGCCCTGGGTATCGGTTACCTTTATCCACGGACAGGTCCGCCGAAGTCGGACCGCTGCAACTTCTTCCTGGGTCACTGGATGGCCGTGTTGTATCTTTTTTAAAAGCTGATCACCCGCTGAGATGCCTGGCATTCCCCTTAAGGCAACGCTCATTGGTATTATGTGGTTTGAGATCTTGCTGCTTGCAGCAAGCCTATCCAGGGTATTCAAAGATACAGCTTCGTCCAGGCCGAATCTGCCACTTTCGGTTCTACACAACTCGGTTAAATGCGCGCCACACCCCAGCGCGTCTCCGATATCAGCGCACAATGTACGAACATAGGTCCCAGCGCTGCAGCATACATCAAAGCGGACATCGGGCAGGCTGATGTCAAGTACTTCCAGCCCGTAGATGGAAATACGTCGGGGTGGTTTTTGTACGAAAGTCCCGTGCCGGGCTAGCCTATAAAGCGGCACCCCGTGGTGCTTGAGGGCAGAATACGCAGGAGCGGTCTGGTGTTTCACTTCCAGGAAGCTAAGGAAAACCTTGCGCATGTCCCGATCTGTAACTCCCAGGTCGGGTTCCGTTGAAACAACCCTGCCCGTGAGATCCTGGGTGTCGGTTCGAATCCCGAGCCTCATGACTCCTTCATATCGCTTTTTTCCATACGTAAGAAACCGGGCAAGGCGCGTAGCCTTATTTATACAGCAGACGAGCACGCCAGTGGCAACCGGGTCCAGAGTGCCGGTGTGGCCCACCTTCTTGACTTTTAAGATCCTCTTTACGTGTGTGACTACCTGGGCAGATGTCATATCTGGCGGTTTGTCTACAACGATGATCCCGTTCATCTTTCCCTTATGTCTCGAAATTTCTACAACCCGTTGAACTGCAATAGCGAGCGCATTCCCCTTAGAGGGTCGAAGTGCCTAAAGTGATCTAAAGTGATCTAAAGTGCCTAAAGTTAAGGTATTATGTCAATTTTATATACTTTTTCCAATAGGGGTAAATATTGCAGCATAAGAACGCTTTATCGTCCCTTTCTAAAATTGACCGCGCTGAAAGCGCATTCCTCAACTTTAGCTCACTTTAGACACTTTAAACCCTGGCCCAGACCTGGCTTACATAGTCCATAGACCGTTTCGTTTGCGGCGCGCCAGGGCGGGCTTTAGGCACTTTTTTGTTCCAGCTTGCGCTGGGTAGACGTCCTGACATAAAATACGTCACCAAACTTACGAAACAGAGCGCTAAGTTCCACTACGTATTTCCTTCAAGGCCTTATCTATCCTGGTCGCCCGATCACAAGATTCGTCATAAAGGAACTCGAGCTCCGGCATGCGTCTGAGTTCGAGGCGATGGCTTAGCTGACGCCTCAGATACCCCGAAGCGCTTTTAAAGCCAGCCAGGGCGCTCAGCCTGCGTTCCTCTCCTTCGGCAACGGTAAAATAGATCCGGGCCGAACGGAGATCGTCCGTTATGCTCACACGCATGATGGTGACAAAATCCAAACGGGGATCCCTGATCTCTTTCTGCAGGAGATCGGATAGTTCCTTTTGTACCTGACCCCCTACTCTGTCAGCTCGCTTGAAGTGGATCACAGGCTGATGATCTCCATTTCCGAATCGATGATTTCAGCCACTTCCATGGCTTCAACAAAGTTCATAGCCTTGTCTAACTTGGAATTGATCCGTCGGCGATCATTCCCCACAAAAGCCAGGCCTATTTCTGCACGCTGGTGGCTGTCATTGGCGCCAACCTCCGCCACTGACGCATTGAAGGTGTTTTGAAGACGGGTGATTATACCCTTTACGATCCTGCGTTTGCCTTTTAATGAGGTGTTTCCAGGAATCCTCAAAACGATTGTGCCAATTCCAACAATCATAAAAAAAGTGCCTAAAGTGAACTAAAGTGCCTAAAGTGAGTTGAGACAAGTGCCTAAAGTGAGCTAACGTGCCTAAAGTGAGTTGAGACAAGTGCCTAAAGTGTCTAAAGTGAGCTAAAGTGCCTAAAGTTAAAAGAACAAAACCAATTTTCAAAAAGGTTTCTTCAAGTCCTTAACTTTAGCTCACTTTAGACACTTTAGACACTTTAGCTCACTTCAACTACTTTAGCTCACTTTCTTCTATTCAAGGACCGGTTTGACCTCTTCTATTTCGTAACATTCAATCACGTCATTGACCTTTATGTCATTGTAGTTTTCGATGCCGATCCCACATTCGTATCCGCTTTGTACTTCTTTGACGTCATCTTTGAACCGACGCAAGGACCCTATCTTTCCATTATAGACCACGACCCCCTCACGGAGGAGCCGGACGGGCTGGCCACGTCCGATTTTTCCTTCGGTCAGATAGCAACCCGCAATGGTTCCAACCTTTGGGATATGAAATATCTCCCTGACTTCTGCGCTTCCTACGAGATGCTCTTCATACGTGGGTTCCATCAGGCCTGCCATGGCCCCCTTGATATCATTAACAACGTTGTAGATTACGTCGTAGAATCGGATATCCACATTCTGTTCGGCTGCCAGGTCACGCACCTTGGCATTGGGCCGAACATTAAAACCAATGACAATAGCATTCGAGACCGTGGCCAGCATAATATCTGACTCCGTCATGGCCCCGGTGGCAGAGTGGACCATGTTGACCTTTACCTCTGTTGATGCAATCTTTTGTATGGCTTCTGTTAAGGCCTCGACAGACCCCTGTACGTCGGCCCGGATGATTAAGTTCAGATCCTTGACAGGAACACCTTTCATTTGTTCATAGTATTTTTCCAGGGTTAATCTGCTGCTTTGTGCCAGCTCACGCCCCCGCTGCTTCTGGGCGCGATGGAGACTTACCTGCTTTGCCGCCTTCTCGTCAGTCAGGGCCATAAAGTCGTCGCCAGCCATCGGAACTCCGGACAGACCTTGAATCTCGACTGGCAAGGACGGCCCGGCGCTATCAAGGCGCTCGCCGCGATCGTCAATCATTGCGCGAATTTTTCCATGGTAAAGCCCACATATGACCGCATCACCGGCATGAAGGGTCCCCCCTTGAACCAGTACCGTGGCTACCGGACCCCTGCTGGGATCAAGTCTGGCCTCAATCACATGTCCTTGTGCAAGTCTGTCAGGATTCGCCTTCAATTCCAGGACGTCTGCCTGGAGGAGGACCATCTCCAGAAGTTCCTCAATCCCTTTCCCCTGCTTGGCCGACACATTCACAAAGACGGTATCACCACCCCATTCCTCAGGGGTAAGGTTGTGTTCTGCCAATTGGCGTTTTACGCGCTCAGGATCTGCATCTGGTTTGTCAATCTTGTTTACGGCTACCATGATAGGCACACCGGCTGCTCTGGCATGGTTGATAGCTTCAATGGTTTGGGGCATTACACCATCGTCAGCAGCTACGACCAAAACAACCAGATCGGTTATTTCCGCCCCCCGGGCGCGCATGGCCGTGAATGCCTCGTGGCCAGGCGTATCAAGGAATACGATGTGCCCTTTCTTTAGAGTTACATCATAGGCTCCGATATGCTGGGTGATGCCACCCGCTTCACCATCGATGACATTGGTTTCCCGTATGGCGTCTAACAGCGATGTCTTGCCGTGGTCCACATGTCCCATAATAGTCACCACGGGTGGTTTGGGTTTCAATTTCTCTGGATCATCCTTTTCAGCATGAATGAGAGTCTCTTCCTCGAAAGAGACCTTTTCAGCTTCGTACTGGAATTCGCTTGCAACCACAGCAGCAGTTTCAAAATCGATGGCCTGATTCAGGGTGGCCATGACGCCAAGAGCCATCAATTCCCTGATTACTTCAGCCACCTTTACTCCCATTCGCCTGGCCAGATCTGACACCACAATCGCTTCGTCGATCTTGACGCGACGCTTGATGGCCTTGGGGGTGGTAATCAAGGTTTTGTCGCCCCTGATTGCCACCTTTCCCTTACCGTGCTTTCGGCCCTTACGGGTCCTGAGAGCTCTTGCGTCGTAGAGGTCCGATTTGTCCAGGATCTCCTTTTTTCGAAAGGTGATCTTTTTCTTGAAGAACTCCTCACGTTCTTCCAACTTAACGGGTCTCTTTTTGTCCTTTTTCCTAACTTTGCCTTTAACGGTCGCAGGCGGCCGTTCTTCTTTGGGAACGAGTCTCAGGTGTGTTGCAGGTTTCGCCTTGCCTTTGACCGGCGCAGCCAGCTTCTTTTGGGGGGTGACATCGGCGGGCGGTTTGGCTTCTGGCATCTTAATGATCTTGGCCGCTTGTTCCTTTTTTGCCTTTGGTTTCTTCTTTGCCCTGGCTTTTTTCGCAGGTCTTGCCTTTTCAGGCTTAGCCTCTACCTTCACGGGTTCAGGGGCAGCTTCCTCAGGCGTTTCCACCTCGGTCCTGGCCGCAGGCTTGTCAGGTTCAACAATCTTAGCCACCTTTTCTCTGGAGGCTTCATCAGACACGGGAGCAATAATCTGATCCGGTTTGACCTCAACCGCTTCCTTTTCTTTGGGCTTGAATCGGATTTCACCTTCCGCCCTGGCTACAGGGATGATTCCTTCTGCTTCCGGCTTCTTCTCGATTACTTTTCTCCGTCTTCTGATAACCGCGCCTTTGATTCGTTTCTCACTTACAATTTCCGACTTGCCCTGGAAAAGGGCTTCTTTGATGCCAGCAACTGTCTCTTCATCTATGACACTCATGTGGCTTTTCACAGTGATATTCATCTCTATTAGCCTTTCGAGAAGCACTTTGTTGGTCATATTAAGCTGTTTGGCAAGCTCATAAATTCGGATTTTTGCCATTCATTTCTCCCTGCTTTGGTATCTA
>DAOVEU010000330.1:0-3282 GCA_030668805.1 Desulfobacterales bacterium | reverse complement strand
TTCAACCGGGAACCGTGAACGTTGAACCGCTCAACCCAGGTAGAGGCCTTCTGTATACTTAGCGCGGGTACCGAGCTGCTGGAAGCTGGCGAACTATAGATTTCCACATAATCAATTTCACTGCGTTATCAGTCGAAATCCTCAACGACGTACTACTCAGTACGCCTTACTCGGATTTCTCCTTCTAGCCTTGTGAAATTAATTATCTGAAAATCGGCATCCTTCATTTTCGCCACAAAGTAGTTTACACTTTTTTTCACCACTCCAGGTCTGGGGTTTCAGGTTTCAGTGTTCAGGTTTCAGATCTTGCGTTTCTCGCTCTTGACACCTGACACCTGACACCAAAAAGTACGAACAAAAAAATTTATCTCTTGGCGCCCGCATTCTTGAAAAGTGTAAACCGAGGAATGAAGGATGCCTGAAAATCTATTTATTCCTGGTGCCGAAGGCGAGACTCGAACTCGCACGGACATACATCCACTAGACCCTGAACCTAGCGCGTCTACCAGTTCCGCCACTTCGGCACGTGGGAAGGCAGAAAAAGGATTGATTTTATGCTAAGAATTCGTTAGATAAATTATTTTTGATCATTTGTCAAGGCTGATGTAAAGGGATTGAGCATGCAGATTATAAACGATCTCAAGGAGATTTCTAACAGATTAGAGAATGCCGTTGTGACCATCGGCAACTTTGACGGGATTCATATAGGGCACCAGGCCCTTTTCAATCAGGTGATTGAAAAGGCGGAAACCATAGACGGCACCTCTGTCGTAATAACCTTTGAGCCCCATCCCATCCGCGTCATCACCTCCAACAAGCACTTCCCGCTTATAACCCTACATGAACAAAAGGTTGAATTGATAGGCGCAACAGGCGTGGAGACCCTGATATGCATTCCGTTTACCCGCGAGTTTGCGGCCACCCCTGCTCGCACTTTTGTCAAAGAAATACTGTGTGACCTGATTGGCATGAAAGCGATTGTCGTGGGGCAGGATTATTCCTTTGGGAGAAAGCGTGAGGGAAACATTTCCCTGCTCAAGGAAATGTCTGTAACCCATGGTTTTGAGGTGATCATTTCAGGATGGATTGAACTTGAAGGCGGTCGCATTAGTAGCACCGAGATCCGAAACCTGGTAAGAGAGGGCAGGGTTGCGGAAGCCGGGAAACTATTAGGGCGCCATTATCAGGTGCGGGGGACTGTCATGCATGGCCGGGATCGAGGGGGAAGGTTGTTGGGTTTTCCCACGGCAAACCTGATGCTACACGATGAACTCTGTCCCAAGATGGGAGTATATGCCGTGACCGTGGAACACGATAAAACCCGGTACAAAGGCGTGGCCAATATTGGATACAGCCCTACCTTTCAGGAGGGTCGGTTCGGCGTGGAGGCTCACATCCTCGATTTTGACAAGGAAATCTACGACCAACCCATCCGTCTGAATTTTGTCCGTCGCCTGAGAGACGAAAAGAAGTTTTCAGGACCTGAGTCCTTGGCAACTCAGATCAGGCAGGATATTGAAAAGGCCCGGGAGCTCCTGTCCAGCGAATGATTACACATCAATCCCTGGCCCAGACCTGGACTGTAGGCTATGTGTCTATGAATATAAACAGAGCGCCAGGGCGGGCCGCAATCCTATAAAACGCTATGCCCGGGAACAAGAAAATCATCCTTTCTCTAATAACGGGGCTTCTGTTGTCTGGTATTGCCCTTTATGTCACCTTCAAAAATATTCCCCTTCCGGAGCTGGTGGGCTATTTGAAGACCGTGAATTACTGGTGGGTCATCCCTGCGGTGGCGATTGCACTGATGAGTTTTTTGATCAGGGTTGTCAGGTGGCAGCTTCTCCTCAGTCCGTTCAAGAAAACAGGCTTTTGGAGTGCTCATCACCCTCTTATGATCGGATTCATGCTCAATTGCCTCTTGCCTGGCCGGATAGGAGAACTGGCCCGGCCGGCTATCTTTGGCAAAAAGGAAAGCGTTGCGTTTTCAAAGGTACTGGCTACGGTGGGCGCTGAGAGGGTCTTTGACGTAGTCGTGCTGCTCCTTTCTTTTGTCATTGTCCTTACCGCTGTTGAAATCAGCCCAACGCTTGATTTGAGGTTCGGCAACTATCATCTTAACAAGGCCACCCTTGAGATGCTCGGGATGACAACCCTGCAATTGTGTCTTGGACTGATTGCATGCATTGCCATGGTGAGTATCAGACGGAGTCGCAGGTTTATAAAACGCACGATTCTGGGCCTGCCGGGGCTACTCTTTTTTGCCGGCAACGACTTCAAGGAGAGGATCAGGGAGAAGCTTTGCGTAAAGCTCGTCCAAATTATCGATAACGTGGCTGCCGGACTGGACCTGTTGAAGAGCCCCAAAATGGTTGGCCTTTGCCTTGGTCTTTCGTTCGTGGTATGGGCAGTGGCCGGGGTTTCTTATTACGTAATGGCCCTTGGCTGTCCGGGAATTGATCTCTCTTTTCTTGAAATATATGCGACGATGGTCATCCTTTGCTTCTTTATTTCGCTTCCCTCTGCCCCGGGTTTCTGGGGCCTCTGGGAAGCGGGAGGCGTGTTTGGGCTTTTGATCTTTGGTGTCTCCGCCAAAGAGGCCGCAGGATTTACCCTGACCAATCATGTTTTTCAGATGGTTCCTGTGATCATTATAGGTCTTATTTCATCGATTGTTACTGGCGTCAATGTCGTGCAGGTAGCCCGCACAAATATTGAGGAAAAAGGTGCCCGGATAGAGATGAACCAGGCCGTTTACACGGACGAGGTGCCACATGAATATCTTGAAGACTGTAAACTCCACGGAAAGTCCATGGATTAGGCTGAGAAGGGTTGTTTATGAGAACGACAACGGGCAGGTATTGAACTGGGATTATATCGAGCGTGTTAATGCCCGTAGCTCAGTCCTTATCATGCCTCGGTTCAAGGAATCAGGGGACTTGATCTTCATCAGACAGTACAGGGTTATCTTGGACTGCTACGTGATTGGCTTTCCTGCGGGCGTTATCTCAGATGGTGAGGATGTCGAGAAGTGTGCCCTTCGAGAACTCATGGAAGAGACCGGCTACACGGGAAGAGTCGTACAGATCTCGCCAGAGCTTACTCTCAACAGCGCACTGATCAAAGAGACAGCCCGCTGCGTGGTGGTGGAACTGGAGGAGGATGCCTCTCCAAAGGAACAGAAACTCGAGCCTTCTGAACTGATTGAAGTCCATCGGGTGAAAAAGGATCAACTGGGTGCCTTCTTCGAGCAGGCAGCCGCAAAGGGGGATATCATAGGCG
>DAOVEU010000178.1:0-5137 GCA_030668805.1 Desulfobacterales bacterium | reverse complement strand
GACACCATCCGGGTCTCCCTTACCCGGGACCCTGTGGATGAGGTCCGGGTGGGCTATGAGATATTAAAGGCATTGAAGATCCGTCAGCGTGGTCCGGAAATCGTTTCATGTCCCACGTGCGGCCGGTGTGAGATTGACCTGATTGAGATTGTTGAGCGCGTGGAATCGGCCCTGCTTACCATGACTACCCCTGTTCAGCTTGCCATCATGGGATGCGTGGTGAACGGACCAGGGGAGGCACGGGAGGCTGACATCGGGATCGCAGGCGGCAAAGGTCACGGGGTCCTTTTCAAAAAGGGGAAAGTCATTCGCAAAGTGCCGGAGGACAAGCTGGTTGAGGTTCTGCTGAAAGAGGTTGAGAAATACAAAATTATTGGGGATTGAGGGAGCAATATGGGAAAACAGGCAAAGACTGCCATAACGCCAACAAGGGCTGAAGACTACCCGGAATGGTATCAGCAGGTGGTGAAGGCATCTGATCTGGCTGAAAATTCACCAGTGCGGGGATGCATGGTCATTAAGCCGTGGGGCTATGCCATTTGGGAAAACATCAGGGGCGTATTGGATGGCATGTTCAAGGAGACAGGGGTAAAGAATGCCTATTTCCCCCTGTTTATTCCGAAGCGGTTTCTTGAAAAAGAAGCAGAACATGTGGAGGGCTTTGCCAAGGAATGTGCCGTGGTCACCCATCACCGTTTGGAAGAAGGCGAAGATGGGAGCCTTGTTCCTGCAGGACTGTTAGAGGAGCCTCTGGTCGTGAGGCCAACATCCGAGACGATCATAGGAGAGTCTTTTTCAAGGTGGGTGAGCAGCTATCGGGATTTGCCCCTGCTCATCAACCAGTGGTGTAATGTGGTCAGGTGGGAAATGAGGACACGTATTTTTTTGAGAACGAGTGAGTTCCTCTGGCAAGAAGGGCATACGGCTCATGTCAGTGCAAACGAGGCTATGGAGAGAACCCTTCAGATGCTTGATATTTATGCGAAACTTGCAGAAAGCTATTTTGCCATCCCGGTAATCAAAGGCGAAAAGACGGCCTCTGAGCGCTTCCCGGGGGCGGTCAACACCTATACAGTGGAGGCCATGATGCAGGATCGAAAGGCATTGCAGGCCGGGACTTCCCACTTTCTGGGACAAAATTTTGCAAGGGCCTCTGAGATCAAATACCAGTCTGCGCAGAAAAAGGAAGAGTATGCGTGGACCACATCGTGGGGTGTTTCTACACGTCTGATCGGCGCGATCATCATGATGCACGGCGATGACAACGGGTTGGTACTTCCACCCATGATAGCATCATCTCACGTGGCCTTAATGCCCATCATTAAGAAAGCCGGCGACAGAAGCACGGTCATGGACTTTACCCACACCCTTGCCACGGAGCTAAGAGGGCAACATTACCATGGTCGTAAGATCGAAGTTGAAATCGATGACAGACAGACTGTTGGAGGTAGAGTGTGGGACTGGATCAAGAAAGGGATACCGCTCCGTGTGGAGATAGGTCCAAGGGATATTGCCCGGAACTCGGTCTTTGTGGGTCGAAGAGACAGGGGGCCGAGAGAAAAGGAATCGATCCCACGTGATCAGTTTATCAAAACCATTTCTCCGATGTTAGATGAGATGCAAAAGAACCTCTTTGATCGGGCCTTGCGGTTCAGGGAAGAAAACACCACACAGATTGATTCCAAAGAGGATTTTTTTGCCTTTTTTACACCCAAGAACCCGGAAAGACCCGAGATCCACGGAGGCTTTGCCCTTGCCCACTGGTGTGGAAATCAAATATGTGAAGAAAAGATCAAGAGAGACCTGAGTGTGACGATTCGCTGCATTCCCTCGGATGCTGAAAACGAGACCGGAAGATGTATCGCTTGCGGGGATAGGAGCCCCCGCCGCGTGGTTTTTGCCAAGGCGTACTAACTGGTCGCTTTAAGTGCTATCGATGGTATTGTGGCTACGGGAAAGTTCTACCGTTACGGTAATTCCAGAAGAGTGCCTAAAGTGCCTAAAGTGAGCTAAAATGCCTAAAGTCAAAGATGATTTCTGCCTGTGCTCAAATTGCTTTTCGAACAATGTTCAACGCATCCACACGATTTGGTACAGCATTAAGAATCGTAAATTCCATAACTTTAGTTCACTTTAGGCACTTTAGTTCACTTTAGGCACTCTATCAATTCTATGTGACGATCATGCCGAAGAATCAGAAAGCTCCACCTATGCCCGTCCAAAGTACACATCAGGAACCTTGGACATGATTCGAATCACTGACATCTTAGACCGTATCAGTGCCTACAACTCCGAGGCAGACCTGGAGCTCGTGGAAAGGGCGTATGTTTATTCCGCGCGCATCCACGAAGGGCAGGTGCGGCTTTCCGGAGAGCCTTACCTGTCTCACCCGCTGGAGGTCGCCGGGCTGTTGACCGAGTTGCAGTTGGACCCCGTCAGTGTCGCAGCCGGCCTTCTGCACGATACCCTGGAAGACACTAAAGCAACCACGGAAGACTTAACCCGGTTGTTTGGTGAACCGGTGACCCAGATTGTGAAGGGCGTGACAAAGTTGAGTGGCCTGGCATTTCGGAGTTCCGAGGCCCGTCAGGCCGAAAGCATCCGAAAGATGATTCTTGCCATGGCCGATGACATACGCGTTATCCTGATCAAACTGTGCGATCGGCTCCACAACATGCGCACCCTTCAGTTCCAAACCGAAAAGAAGCAAATCAATATAGCCCAGGAAACCCTTGACATTTACGCCCCCCTTGCAAGTCGCCTTGGCATACATTGGATCAAGACGGAGCTGGAAGATATTGCGTTCATGTATCTTTTTCCGGAGCAATACCGTGAGACCGCCAACCACGTGGCAAAGAAAAAAGACGAGCAACAAGAGTATATCAATACCATAAGAGAGATTATTGAGGCGAAGATGGCGGAAGCCAACCTTCCCTGTAAGGTCCAGGGCCGCCACAAAAATTTCTACGGCATCTATCAGAAGATGATCAACCAAAACGTGGATTTTGAGGAGGTGTACGACATCCTCGCCTTTCGTATTATCCTGGATACGATCCCGCAGTGCTACCAGGCTATCGGGATCATCCATTCAATATGGAAGCCCATACCCAAACGTTTCAAGGACTTCATTGGTATCCCAAAGCCCAATATGTACCAGTCCCTCCACAGCACGGTGATCGGGCCTTTGGGGGAGCGGGTGGAGATTCAGATCCGCACCGGGGAGATGGATCATGTAGCCAGAGACGGCATTGCAGCCCACTGGCAGTACAAGGAGAAAAGCGGCTTTGATCAAAAAACGGGGGCTGCTTTTGCCTGGCTCAGGAAACTGGTGGAAGAACAGAAAGACATCAAGGACCCTGACGAATTCATGGAAAGCGTGCGGATCGAGCTTTTTCCTGATGAGGTGTATGTATTCTCACCACGGGGCGACGTGTTGGCCCTCCCCAAAGGGGCCACTCCTGTGGATTTCGCATATGCCATCCATACTGAGGTGGGATACCAGTGTACAGGGGCCAAGGTGGATGGCCGAATGGTTCCCTTAAAGTATGAGCTGAAGACCGGCCAAAGGGTCGAAATTATCACATCGCCCAATCACCGGCCCAGCAAAGACTGGCTGAATTTTGTCAAGACAGCCAAGGCCCGATCCCGGCTGCGCCAGTTCATCAAAACGGAGGAACGGAAACTGAGCCTGGCACTGGGACGTGAGATGTGCGAGAAGGTCCTGCGCAAGTACCATGTAAGTCTGAATAGGTGTCTGGCATCAGGTGAAATCGAAAAAGCAGTCCATGAGCTTGGCTACAAGACTGCCGATGACCTGATTGCAGGCGTGGGATACGGTAAGGTGACCCCTCAGCAGGTAGCCCGGTATTTGCTCCCAAGAGCTGAAATCGAAGACGAAAAAGAGACCGTCGTCACCAGGCTAAAGCAGCGTATTCGTGGAAGAAAAGCAAAGTCAGGCATACTGGTGAGAGGTCTGGACGACATACTGGTTCGCTTTGGCAATTGCTGCAATCCCTTGCCGGGTGATCCTGTGGTAGGATATATCACCCGAGGTCAGGGGATCACGGTTCACCGCACCAATTGCTTCCATGCTCTAAATATGGATCCAGAGCGGCAGATTGAATTGGAATGGGCGCCAGAGACTGAAGAGTCCTATCCGGTGAGAATTCATGTACTGTGTCACGACAGGATGGGCCTTTTAGCCAATATTACTGCGGCCATAAGCCAGGGTGAGGCCAATATTCTGGATGCCAGCGTCAGCACCCGGGCAGACAAGCGGGCGGATTGTTATTTTACGATCTCCGTGTCAGGCGCCGACCACCTGGAAAACGTGATCAAATCCGTGAAAAAGATCAGGCACGTTATAACAGCGAGTCGCCTTGCCGCCTAGGCTGGTTTTACCACCAGACCAGAGCGCAGGCACCGCGTGCATACCCTGATCCGTTTGACCGTCCCATTCCGAATAGCACGAACCCGCTGCAAGTTAGGGTAAAAGCGTCGCTTTGTGAGATTGTGGGCATGGCTCACATTATTGCCGGTCATAGGTTTCTTTCCGCATATTTCACATACTCTTGCCATATTCTTGCACTCCTTTGAGGAATTAGAAATATTCGAAAGCCGGAGCCGATCGAAAAGAGGCTATTACAGGCAGGCATGGATGTCAAGCCACTTCAATCCTCTGCTATGCCTACGTACCAGAATCCCCTTCGGCTTTCCCCTACAGTATCTTCTCAAGAGTCTATCCATTCCCAGCCTAACTTAATTGATCCGGGCCGCGTTGTACGCCAATCACCTTGCCCTGGATCAACACTTCTCCAAACCCATAACGCATCAACGGATGTGCCTTGTTTTCCGGCCGAAGTTCAATATGATCTTTACGTAAGAAGAAACGCTTTACCGTTGCTTCCTCGTTGTTGATCAGAGCCACCACGATTTCACCATTTTGAGCATATTGACGGGGCTCACAGATTACAATATCAGATGGGAGAATACCCACGTCTTTCATCGAGTCACCTTTTACCTGCAAGGCAAAAAGATTTTGGCCACGATACATGTCTCTATCCACCACGATCGTGCCGTCCCACTCCTGCTGGGCGTACATCGGAAGACCGGCGGTTATCTTTCCAATGATCGGCAC
>DAOVEU010000101.1:0-6669 GCA_030668805.1 Desulfobacterales bacterium | reverse complement strand
ACAAAAGGACTTGTTTTTTTAGCTAAGCCTGCTATAGTGCACAAATATTTGCTCCCTGGGATGAAAGCTATGAAGACCGTATGGGCTCCTTGGCGCATGGAGTACATTCTGAGTGAAAAGGAAGAGGAGTGTATATTCTGTGTTGCCTTATCAGAGCAGAACAACCTCACCCTGTACAAGGGTGCCCTCTCCATGGTCATGATGAACAAGTTTCCGTATATTAATGGACATCTTTTGGTTGCTCCAAAAAGACACATATCGTCCTTAGATGAGATGACAACGGAAGAGATGGCTGACCTTTTAGAGACGATCAAAGACTCGATCGGAATCCTGAAAAGGGTGATGAAGCCAGATGGATTCAACGTGGGTCTAAATCTTGGCGAGGTGGCTGGTGCAGGTGTGGAGCAGCACCTTCATTTTCACATTGTACCGCGGTGGCATGGAGATACAAATGCTATGACCGTGTTTGCCGAGGTGCGGGTGATACCCGAGCACCTCGATGCGACCTATCAGAACCTTAAACCACTTTTTGAAAGGTTGGACTGAATTTATTGAAATATAAGGAGGAATCGAGATGAAAGCTCTAAAGCTCGTGTTGTTGTCTCTGGTGGTGGTCTTCCTCTTGGTTGTGGTGCTGCAGAACGTCCCTGTTTTCATGGAAAAGAAAGTATTTCGGCTTGACCTTTTGGTGTGGAAGAATGAAACGCCGCCAATTTCCTTGTCTTTGTACTTTATGGGATTCTTTGTCGTGGGCCTTCTCATTTCCTTTTTTGGTGCGCTGCGTGAGCGCCTTAAGGCAAAAAATGAGATAAAGAACCATCTCGAAACAATTCATAAGTTAGAAGAGGAGATAAAGGTCCTCAAAACCTTGCCTACTCAGAAAGAAAATACGCCTTCCAAAGAAACATAGAATGCGCAACTGAACTGAGGGGTTTCCCCCCAGGTTGCGTTTGTTGTGTTTGTTGAGTTTGTTGTGCCCGCCCTGCCCGCCCTGGTGCGACAGCGAATCGAAAATGCTGATGCAAAGCAAACCCGGTCTGGGCCGGGGGTGCTCATGCTTACTATAGGCTACAAGCTGGTAGATCCCGGTCTGGGCCAGGGTTAACCCAATAAACCCGATGAACCCGATGAACCCAATGAACCCAGTTCCTGCCATGGTCAAAGCCACCCCAATGGTTCAGCAATATCTGTCGATCAAGCAGCAGTACCCTGATGCTATCCTGTTTTACCGCATGGGCGATTTCTACGAGATGTTCTTTGAAGATGCAAAGATAGCATCTCGAATCCTCGAAATTGTCCTGACCTCCCGAAACAAAAAAGACGAAGAACCGATTCCTATGTGTGGTGTGCCCCACCATGCTGCCCAGGGCTACATTGCACGACTCATCGAGCGCGGTTTCAAGGTGGCCGTCTGCGAACAGGTGGAGGATACTGCAAAGGCCAAGGGCCTTGTGAAGCGGGATGTGGTGCGCGTGATAACACCCGGGGTGGTCGTTGACACAGAGATTCTGGATGCAAGGGCCAACAATTTCCTCATGGCTTTGTCCTTTTGGCAAGGTCGCTACGGGATCGCCCATCTGGATATTTCCACGGGGACTTTCAGGGTGACCGAATCAAGCGATTTCGACAAGGTCGCAGACGAGTGCCGGCGTATAGAGCCAAGCGAAGTCCTGCTTGCCGAGTCCCATCGCGAAACACCTGAAATAAAGGCGGTCACAAAAACGCTCGGGAAGATCTCATTAAATTTTCTGAAGGATGAAGACTTTGATCTCGAATCAGCCAGAACACGACTTCTGAGGCAGTTTAAGACCCATTCTCTGGAGGGATTTGGTTGTAATGAATGGCGGGCCGGCATTGCAGCAGCCGGTGCTCTGCTGCGCTACGTGGATGAGACCCAAAAGGGGGAGTTCGTCCATATTGCGGGGGTTGCATCGTACAGCCTTTCTGATTTCATGATCGTAGATGAGGCCAGCAAAAGAAACTTAGAACTTTTTGAGACCATCTGGACCGGTGCCAAACGCGGGTCCCTTCTTGGCATGATGGATCAAACCGTAACATCCATGGGAGCCCGCATGCTGCGGGCATGGCTTCAGTATCCGCTTTTGGATCTTGAGCAAATCAAACTCCGATCAAATGGGGTAGAAGAGGCCAAGAAGAGACAACTTGCGAGACGTTCGGTGAGGAAGGTCCTGCAAGAGGTACATGACCTGGAGCGCTTAAATGGCAGGATTGCGCTCGATCGGTGCAATGCCCGAGACCTGGTAGCGTTGAAACACTCTATTCAAAGACTCCCCAAGATACGTTCTTTGATTCACGAATTTGCAAGCCAGCTTTTTGTGGAGATCACCTCAAAATGGGATGACCTTGCCGATATAGCGGGTCTGATCGAAGAGGCTATCTGTGATGACCCGCCTCTTACCATACGCGAAGGTGGCATTATTAAGCCCGGCTTTGATGAGGGGCTCGATGAACTGATTCGGAGCAGTCGGGAAGGAAAGGATTGGATCTCACTTCTGGAGGCTAAAGAGCGGCAAGCCACAGGGATTAACTCCTTGAAGGTGGGCTTTAACAGGGTTTTTGGTTACTATGTTGAGGTTTCAAAGACCCATATCGAATCAGTTCCAGCGCACTATGTGCGCAAACAGACCCTGGTTAATGCGGAACGGTACATCACAGAGGACCTCAAGGTGTATGAGACCAAAGTGCTGGGAGCTGAAGAAAAGCGAGCCCGGTTGGAGTATGAGCTGTTTTGCGTGGTAAGGGAAAGGGTGGCTCAAAGTAATCGCCGGATCGCAAGGATGGCTGACGCTGTGTCCAAACTGGATGTGTTGCTGGCATTGGCTGAACTGGCTGATCAAAATGGTTACGTAAAGCCGATCGTTCATGGCGGTGACAGCCTTTTTTTGAAGGAGAGTCGTCATCCGGTCATTGAAAAACTGGTATCATCAGAACGGTTTGTGCCTAACACGATTGAGATGGATCATACCGAGCAACAGGTGCTTATCATTACCGGACCCAACATGGCCGGCAAATCAACGCTCCTGCGCCAGGTAGCCCTGTTGGTATTGATGGCCCAGATGGGTTCTTTCGTTCCGGCGGAAGCAGCCTCCATCGGGATCGTGGATCGAGTTTTTACACGCGTTGGGGCGCTGGATAACCTTGCCGAAGGCCAGAGTACCTTCATGGTGGAAATGCAGGAGACCGCCAACATCTTGAATAATGCTACTGAAAAAAGCCTGGTCATTCTGGATGAGATCGGCAGAGGGACCAGTACCTTTGACGGGCTGAGTATTGCCTGGGCTGTGGCAGAATATCTTCACGACTGGAAAAGCCGCGGGGTCAAGGCCCTTTTCGCCACTCACTATCATGAACTAACGGACCTGGCCCTTACCAAGCCTCGAGTCAAGAATTACAACGTTGCTGTCAAGGAATGGAATGAGGAGGTCATTTTCTTGAGGAGACTGGTTGAGGGGGGTACCAATCGAAGCTATGGTATCCAGGTAGCCCGCTTAGCCGGCATTCCGGCACAGGTCTTGGATCGGGCCAGAGAGATATTGAAGAACATAGAAAGTGGTGAATTAAACGGTGCAGGAGAACCGGTGCTCGCACGTTCCAAGAAGCCGGTTGACAAAGACGCAAGTGTTCAGCTTTCCCTTTTTTCGACCTCAGATGAGATTGTGATTAATAGCTTGAAAAAGCTGGATATTTCCAATATGACACCCCTTGAAGCATTGAACCGGTTAAATGCCCTGAAAGAACTAATGAGGGACCGTTGAGCCGGTTATCCCAGGCGGGATAAACCCCTGGCCCTACGTAGGGTCGGCTTTATGCCGACCGCTAAACCGGCATAACCGCCCAAACCGGGCAAGTATGAGGCTAAATCGTGGGAGCGGCTTTCCAGCCGCGAACCTCGCGGCAAAAATGCGGGTCCCACAGAGGGATTGAAGTGGCCGAAACCATGATCAAGCCATTTTTTCTCATTCTGCTTTTGATATCAGCTCTACACCCGCCTGTAGCTGCCGGATACCAAACCGAAAGGGACTATCGAGACGCCCGGTCGAGTTTTGAAAAGCTCCTGAAGGACCCTCAAAAACAGAAGCTCCGACATCATTGGATTGCGTGCATAAAAGAATTTCGTGCTGTTTACGCAACCCAACCGAACGGGCCAAGGGCAGATGACGCCCTTTTCATGACTGCACGGCTGTATGCCGAGTTGTATGGGTTTTCTGGTAACAATAAAGATAAGCAACGGGCCCTCGATTATTACAACCGCTTGCTGAAGCGTTTTCCAGGGAGCCGATATGGGTCAAAGGCAAAGAGGGCGATTGCCAAACTGAGCAGGGACCACGCAAGGGCGTCAAAATCCAGCGCGTCAGTGCCGGTCAAAACGCCTCCCTTTTATAAGAAGAGATACAAGGCTCAACCAAGCTCGCTCGCTGAGGTAAAAGAGATACGTTTTTGGTCCAGCCCGAGCTATACGCGTGTGGTCATTGATGTGGAGTCCGAGGTGCTCTATACCCACCGCCTGTTGAAAAAAGATCCCAGCATTGCAAAGCCTATGCGTCTTTGTATTGATCTGAATCACGCGCGCGTCGGGCCTGGGCTAAAGCCGGTAGTGCCGATTGTAGATGATCTCCTCAGCGGTGTCCGTGTAGCTCAATATAGTCCGGATACGGTTCGGCTCGTTTTAGATATCAAATCGATCGATGATTTCAAGATATTCTCTCTACGCAACCCGTTTCGCATTGTAGTCGATGTCAGTAACGGACCCATGATGGCCGCATCCAAGACCACATCAAAGAAAGGGTTTAAACACGAACTGGAAAAACTGGGTGGCAAGGTACCAAAGGGTGCCCTGGCCAAGCAACTCGCCCTTGGGGTAAGGCGGATTGTCATTGACCCCGGACATGGGGGCAAAGATCCTGGTGCCATTGGATATTTAAAGGGTATGCGAGAGAAGAACGTGACCCTGGAGATTTCCCGGAGACTGGCCAAAAAGATTCGTCAGAGGCTTGGATGCGAGGCCATACTCACCCGAAACACAGACACCTTTCTTTCCCTTGAAGAACGCACCGCCATCGCAAATACCAAGAATGCCGACCTTTTTGTTTCCATTCACACGAATGCCAACAGGGCCATGGCTTGCCGTGGTATTGAGACCTATTTCTTGAATCTGGCCACAGATGAAGACGCCATCTTGGTGGCTGCACGTGAAAACGCCACCTCAGCCAAGAATATCAGCGACCTTCAGGCCATCTTGAGTGACCTGATGAAAAACGCCAAGATAGATGAATCGAGTCGCCTTGCGGGTCACGTTCAAGAAGCCCTGATAAAGAAATTAAAACCAAGATATAGCCATATCAAAAACAAAGGTGTAAAACAGGCCCCGTTCTACGTACTGCTTGGTGCTGAGATGCCGTGTATATTGATAGAAACCGCCTTCATAACGAATCCGAGAGAGTGCCGCAGATTAAACACTGCCGGTTACCAGGAGGACATAGCCGATGCCATTGTAATGGGTATCCAACACTATATAGAGGAGATCCATCCCGCTGCATTCACCCAGGTTGAAACAGGAATGCCTGGTGGATAAGCGTCGTCGGTCATATTAACCCGCTACAGTTTGGTCGGGAGGGTGTATGCGCTAAGCCTTGCGTATCGCCTCCTTTAGCAGCCCATTGAGTTCAGCATTGTCGTAGGAAAGCGTTTGTGTGACCTGCTGCATCCTCTCAGAAAGCCTGCGGTAACCCCAAACACAACGCTGTAACACTTCCTTGCGGCTGTGGCGCTTGTAATAAAGAGGCAGGTTAACCTCAAAGAAAGAGATGCTATCCGCGTCCCTGATAAGGTCGGCGCGGAGGTCGCCCCCGGTCTCGTGCCGGCAGACAAGCCAGTATACCTCGCTGGCCAGATCCTGCGGCACTCCACAATCTTCCATAATCTCCCTGAGAATTTCCGCGCTGTTCCGTGCGTGGGCGGCCTTGAAGCCGTCATAGTCAGCAAAATCGGCTTGTTTTACCTTACGAGCTTCTAGAGCTCGCTCGATATCATGCCCAAGTGCGGCAACCTGAAGGGCCTCATTAGCGTCGGGTTTGAGCCTCAGTAGCCAGTCAAGGGTGTTTTCTGCGTGTCGGGCGTCTTCCGGAACCGAGGACCCGGCCACAACCGCCCTGATCCTCCTCTTCGTGCACTCGATGCTACCTGTGCCCACGACACACAATCACTCTGCGAACAGTTTCCGCGTTCATCATAGCAGCAATGACCAGCAGAGCCCAAAAAGGCTGGTTAAAGAGGGCACCCAGAAAGATCAGGAACACCCGGATATCGCGGCCAATGCGCAGGCTGCTGCTGCCAGCAATGCGGGCACGCATGAGACTGTCGTGTTTGTCGGCGGTGTAGCTCAACATGAACGAGCCGATAATCGCCAGAAAACCTGTAAGGAGGACAATCCCATCAACTCCCCCGCCACAGGCATGCCATGTTAGCCCGAACAACAGGAAGGCATCGGCATAGCGATCCAGTACCGCGTCGAACCAACCGCCGAAATCGCTTTCACAGTACTTCAGCCGTGCCACCTCGCCGTCGCACCCGTCTATTATGGATGCGAACTGGGCAAGCATGCCGCCAGTTAGCAGGGCAGCATAGCCGCCAAGGGCAAAAAGCCCTGCG
>DAOVEU010000157.1:0-5530 GCA_030668805.1 Desulfobacterales bacterium | reverse complement strand
CTCACAAATTCTTATCCTGTAACTCCCATAAACATATTCTTCAGCCCGATCCACATAACCATGTTTCACAGGATTGTGATGAATATAGTTGAGCCTCGCAAAATAAGACGTCTCATAGGTGATACAGGTATCCCAATAGTTTTGAAAAACGTGTGGCAATTCTCTGGAACCGGGAATATTCCTCTTGATCCATAATGCAGTAAACCTGTGAATATCCCTGATCAAGTTTGGTAAGGTTGACGCATTTTCTGGCGCTTCAAGCATGACATGATAGTGGTTGTCGAGAATCACCCAATCCTCCAAAACCCATCCATAATCGGAGCACCCTTTCGCTATTGAACTTAGAAGCCGATCTTTTGCCTCATCAGTCAATATCCGCTTGGAGTTATATGTTGATGCCGTAATGAAGTACTTTGCCCGGGGACGATAAAGATGGGGAGGCACATGATGATAGGTTTTATAAACTTCTTTTGTCATAGGAAGAGTCCGGCAACGCGGTTGCCTCGGTCCAAGGGAGTCCGGCAACGCGGTTGCCTCGGTCCAAGGGAATCCGGCAACATGGTTGCCTCGGTCCAAGGGAATCCGGCAACATGGTTGCCTCGGTCCAAGGAATCCGGCAACGCGGTTGCCTCGGTCCAGAGTAAGGTTGCTACATAGTTCTTATAGGTTTTCTTTCCTCTTCTCAAACATATAATAAACGGTCGGAATCAGGATCAGGGTGACCATTGTGGAAACAGAAAGCCCTCCCAGCATGGTGATACCGAGAGGATTCCATGCCTCGGCCCCAACCTTTTCCGATATGGCCATGGGAAGCAAGCCAAAGAATGTAGTCAAGGTCGTCATCAGCACTGGCCGTAGGCGGTTTCTCCCGGCATGTGTGATTGCCTGAAAAAGCGGTTCCCCCCTCTTCTGAAGCAGGTGGATGTAATCGAGAAGGACAATGGCGTTGTTGACCACGATCCCCATGAGCATAACGATACCCATAAAGGAGATGATACCCAGGCTGGTACCGGTCAGGTAATAAGCGTACAATACGCCGCTGAAAGCGAAAGGGACAGAAAACATGATGATAAACGGGTCTCTTAAGTTACCAAACAAGGAGGCCATGACCATATAGACCAGGACAATTCCGAGGATGAGAAGCGTGGCGAGGTCACGGAAGGCCTTTGCCTGTTCCTCCACATCACCCCCGAAACTGGTTGATATGCCCGTGGGCGTTCCCAGCCTGGCAAGTTCAGCCTTCAAGTCTGCCGTAACCGCACCCAGGGAACGCTGGTAGGTATCTGCCTCCACCTTGATGATCTTCTGCCTGTTTTTTCTCTCGATCTCGATGGGGCCTTCTCCCTCAACTATGCGGGCAATGTTTTTCAGCTTCACCAGCCGCCCGTCAGGCGTAAACAGGGGGATATCCGGCAGATTCTTCAACCTGTTCTTGTCCTTTTCCGTGAAGCGGGTAAAGATGTCAAACCTGTCGCCTGCATCCTGGAATTCCGTTGCATCAACCCCATAGAAATAGTTACGCAGTGTCCCAGCAACGGTGGCAATGTTGAGGCCCAGGTCAGAGGCCTTTCTCCTGTCCACCTCCACCCACAGCTCTGGCCGTGGGTCTTTCTGGCTGATTTCCACGTCAACCAGACCGGGGATATTCTTCATGATTGTCTTTATCTTTTGGGCAAAGGCGAGGTTTTCCTCTAAGTCGGATCCTTGAATTTCAAGTGAGATCGGTTTTCCTGCGCCTATGAGTATGGCGGTAATTGCGCTCTGGGCCCTTACGTGAATCTTGCTGATGCCGGGAATCCCTGCCACCCTTTTTCTCAAAAGAGCAGCGACATCCTCTGCCGTTCGGCTCCTTTTGTCCCTGTCCACCAGTTTAAAGGCAACAAACCCCACATTCGGCCCCTGGTCAAACCCGAGGGCCGCGGCTGTACCCTCTTTGGTTTCCCCGTCGAATGCATAAGAGTGCCTCATCTCTTCCGGTTTCACTACCTCATCTATATTCTTTAATATCGCTTCAACCACGGCATTGGTCTCTTCTATACGAGAGCCTTCACTCAGGCGAAACGTGATGCTTACCTCGCCGGTGTCAACAACCGGAAAAAGAGAGGTGGAAAGAAAAGGAATCAGGGAAATGCTGCTTGCAAAGACGGACAGGGCCAGAAGAACAACCGTTTTCCTGTGCCTCAAAGACCATTCAAGGATTCGCCGGTAGGCGTTTTCCACGGCCTCAAACCCATTTTCGGTGAGGGCGTACAATCGGCCCAAAGCCCCTTTCCTCTTTTTGAGGGTTTCGGGTGTGGCTGTGATCCATTTTGATGAGAGCATAGGGGTCAGCATAAGGGCGGTTAACAGGGAGGACAAAAGGGTCACCACTAAAACAAACCCTAACTGTTTAAAGATGATCCCTGCCAGTCCGGTCAGAAACATCAGGGGCACAAATACTACGACCGTGGTCATGGTGGATGCGGTTATGGCCATTCCCATCTCACTGGCCCCGAACATGGCACTGGTCTTGACCCGGCTGCCTCGTTCAATATGCCGGATGATGTTTTCCAACACCACGATGCCGTTATCCACAACCATGCCGGCGGCAATGGCCAGGGACATCAGGGAGACCAGGTTTATGGTATACCCAAACAGGTACAGGAGTATGAAGGCAATGATAAGGGAAGACGGGATAATCAGGACAATGATAAAAACGGCTCTCATCCTCCTCAAAAAGAAAATAGTTACCAAAATAACAAAGAGGATGCCCCAGAAAAGGGTGGTTCTCAGGTTTTTTACGGAGCTGAGGATATCTTCTGAGCTGTCCATGACAATATTGATCTTTACGTCCCGGGGAAGCGTTTTTTCGAACTCCTCGAGCTTGCCTTTGACCAACCTGGCAACCTCCACCGTGTTCTTTCCAGTCTGCTTTTGCAGGATAATAACCAGGGCAGGCTCGCCGTCTCCCCAGCCATTCATTTCCTCGGGTTCGTAAGCGTCCTCTACCTGTGCTACATCCTTGAGGTAAACCACATGTTTTTTGTGATAGCCTATGACCGTGTTGCGTATCTCCTCTATCGACCCGTACCGGGCCGGAACGCGGACAAAGTAATCTTTGGAGCCCGATTTGATACTCCCTGCCGGGATGTTCATATTTTCCGCGGCCATGATACGATTCACCTGATCTATGGAGAGGTGAAAACCTTCTATCTTTTCCAGATCAAAGTAGACATTTATCCGGCGTCTCAATCCGCCGTGGATGACAATCGCACCCACGCCTGGCACTCTTTTGAGTTCATCGGAAAACTGTTTGTCCACCAGGTGATACAGCCTGGGCCAGCTCTTTTCACCGCTAATGGTCATAAACATGATAGGGGCTGTAGCACTGCTGAACTTAAACAGCATGGGGGGGTCAGCGTCTTTGGGCAGCTCGCGCCTGGCCAGTTCCAGTTTATCCCGGATGTCATTGGTGGCCACATCCAGGTCGGTGCCCCAGTCGAACTTACAGGCGATGATGGACAGATTGTCTAACGATTTTGAGGTCAGAGTATCCAGGTTGTTAACCGTGTTGACCACATCTTCAATGGTATCGGTGATTTCAGTTTCCACGTCCGATGCACTTGCCCCAGGCCATGATGTAATAACGGAGACCACCGGGGGATCAATATCTGGCAGCATGTCAATATTAAGCCTGATCAGGGAAAAGATCCCTATAAGGGCCAGCGCCAGAAAGAGCATCAGGGTAGCGACCGGTTGTCTTACAGAAAATTCTGGCAGCTTCATTTACGACCCCTCCCCTGACCCTTGACCCTCAGCAATAACCGCAACACCATCCTTCAGCCTGCGCTGCCCTTTTATCACCACCTGCTCACCCTGTTTGAGCCCTTGGGTTATCTCTACATAAGTTTCCTGGGTTGAACCGGTTGCCACGTTCTTCAAAACTGCCTTCCCATCTTCGACCACATAGACATAGTAATTTCCCGTGCCGGGAAGTCTATTCAAGGCATCTGTGAGAACCACCAGGCCCTTTCTTTCGCCCAAATGCAATTTTACGTGGGCAAACATCCCTGAACGGAGCATCCGGTCCTTGTTCTCGATATGAATCTCGATCTCACCGGTACGGGTAGCAGGGTCTATGGTTGGAGTTATGATCGACACGTTACCCGTAAAAACCCTGCCTGGAAATGCATCGACTGTGATCTCAACTTTCATCCCCTTCTTGATATGAGGAAAGTCTTTTTCGGTTACGGTGGTGACAATCTTTACTTCCTCCTCTGCCGAGATACGAATGATGGGATCTTTGGTATCGGACATAGCACCCTGGTCCAGGTAACGGGCAGAGACATAACCACTGACCGACGCGTAGATCTTATGATCCTTATACAGAATCTGGAGCTGTTCTAGAGCAGCTTCTGCTCTTTTTATCTGGGCTTCAGCCAGTTTTTCCCCCTCTACAGTAGCTTTGTGCTGAGCCTCGATATGATCCAGGCGCTGTTTGGACACGGCCTTCTCTTTGTAAAGATTTTCCAAGCGGACTCTGTCCTTTTCTATAACTTCCAGGTTAGCCTCAATCTGTTTCAGATTGGCTTCTGCCGATTCAAGGGCAGCTATACCTTCTTCAACCTGTGCCTTTATAGTGTCATCCTCAAGGGTTGCAATTAGGGTCCCCTTTTTTATGAAATCCCCTTTCTCAACTATGAGTTTTTCAATAATCTCTCCAGACACCTTGGGATAAACATCCACCTCAACCATCGGGCGGATATCACCGGTCTGCTCCAGTATCCACTTGAGATTCATGACCTTTGATTCAGCAACCTCCACGGGAATCTTTTCTTCCGTTCTTACTTCCACCTTTTTCTGGGTTTTGAATCTTATGTAGTTAAACCCTGCAAAGCCCGCAAAAGTTAGAATAACTATAGCCGCTATAATAGTGCCTGTTTTCCCTTTCTTGACCGTTTTGTTTTCCATAAACTATGTACTCCCTTTGGTTTGTCATTAGTCATTAGTCGATAGTCATTCATCATTAAACCCGCAAGAGCCCGGCAACTCGCAACCACTGACCACTGACCACTACCTTCTCCCCACTGCCCTCTCAAGCTCAGCGAGCGATATCATATACCCATAAAGGGCACCGTAGTAATTTGTCTCTGCCTGTGTCAGAAAGGTCCTGGCATCCAAAACCTCAGTAGAAGTCGTCATTTGCTGCTGGTACTGCAAGTTTGTAATGCGCCAGTTTTCCTTTGCCTGGGCCAGAGATTCGTCTGCCGTGTGAATGTTCTTTTCCGCTACTTTGAGATTTAAAAAGGCGTCTTTTACTTCGAGTTTTATGCTATCTTCAATCCCGTTGATTTTTTCAGCTAGCGAGCGCTTGTTCCGACGATATTTATTGACCTGAGCTCTCGTCTTACCCCACTCAAAAAAAGTCCACGTTGCCTGAACGGTAATGCTGCTATTGTGCCAGTTCCCGAAATCATTCTCAGTAGCTTCCGGATTATGTCCGTTCTGCTCATACATTCCCACCAGAGCCACCTCCGGATAGTGGGAACTC
>DAOVEU010000064.1:0-7806 GCA_030668805.1 Desulfobacterales bacterium | reverse complement strand
CGGCAACTGTCTTGTTGGCAGCCAGCCACGTAAACGCCGTCTGCGCCTTCCTCAAAGGGTTTAAGAAGATGCAAGATCTCAATACGGCCTGTGCAGGGAACGTAGACAATCTTCACGTTGTCCGGTAATCCTTTTTTCATCCCCTGCGCCGTGTTGGCTGAAGCCGAAGCGCAGTTGTGACAGCAAAAGCCGATGATTTGGGGTTTAAAATCACTCATGTTAGCATCTCCACGTAAATAACCACCAGAACAATACGGGCTGAACTGCTACAACTCTCCATAGGTAGTGGGCAATTGTGGTAAATTATTTTTTTCCTCTTCCCCTATCACGATGTCGCCAAAAGGATCGATGGCGCTTCAGTTAACATCTGATCACTACAAATCGCTATGGCAATCGCCTTTGCCGGACACTCGGCAGCACATATGCCGCAGCCCTGGCAGAGACCTGGATCGATGTAGGCCGTTTCTCTTACGCGGTCAATAAAAGGGACGCTGAAAGGGCATATCCTGACACAGGTGCCGCACACAGCGCATTTTTCACGGTCCACCTCAGCCACCATCCCTCCTACCTGGACTGTGTCCTGCTTTAGAAATTCCATGGCCCTGGCGGCAGCAGCCTTGGCCTGGGTGATGCTCTCTGTCGTGTCCTTGGGATAATGGGCAAGACCGGCCAGATATATCCCATGGCCGCTCGCGTCCAGCGGCCTTAGCTTTTCCGGAGATTCGGCAAAAAAACCGTTTGGATCCAGGTTTATCCTGAAGATATCGGCCAATTCTTTATTGTTCGTTCCCACAATTGCCGTTTGGAGCGAGATAAAATCCGCTTTGAAGCAAACAGGTCTTCTCAAGATCGGATCGAAAACCGTCACTCTCAGCTTGTCCTGACCGTCCTGATCCTCTGTGTCAACCCTCGGTTTGTTCTCAAGGTCATAGCGGAAGAAGATGACACCCTTTTTGCGCGCTTCCAGGTACAGCTCCTCCCTTTTGCCAAATGTGCGCATTTCCCGGTACAGGACATAGATGCTCATGTCCGGATTTGCAGTCTTTAAATCAACGGCAGTGCGCACAGTGAAAGAACAGCACAGATTACTGCAATGTGGACGCTCCGGTTCCCTGGACCCGACACACTGGATGAATACTGCCGCATCTGCGCTTTCAATAGATGAGGGATCTTCCAGTAACTTGGCGCTCAGCTCGGACCACAGATAGACATTCTTGTGCTGCCCGTAGAGATATTCTTTCGGTTTTATCGGATCTCCACCCGGGGCCAGGATCGTCACCCCATGCTCAACATGGATATCCTTTCCACCCCGGCTCAACGTTGTGAGAAAGTTGCCGGCAAAACCCTTGTTCTCCTTGACCCTTGTTTCGGTCATCACAGTGATCTTTTCGTTGGTTTGCGCAGAGGATATGAGGGTTTTGAGGTATTCCTGGGCGTCATAGCCCTCCCAGGTGCTCCTGACATGGCGGCCGTGGCCTCCGATTTCGTTCTCCCTTTCCACCAGGGTGACCGGATAGCCTTCCTTTGCAAGGGCCAGGGCGCTTTCAAGGCCGGAAACACCACCACCAACAACCAAGGCCCGCTTGACGATCGGGACATCCGCCAGAGACGGCGCACAGATAAGGGCTGATCGAGCAACGCCCAGCCGGAGCCGGTCGCGGAGTTGGGTAGAGGCAGTTTCCGGATCAATGACTCTCAGATCTACAATCTCGTAAAGGTAAGGATTTAACCCTGCCAGTTTAAGGGCCTCCTCAATAACGTTCCTGTGCACGACCGGTGAACAACTGCAAAAGACCAGCCGGTTTGCACCGCTTTGCCTTAGATTGGCGGCAAGGGCGGTCAAGATATCCCCATTGACGCTCAGAGCAGAGGCGACTCCGGGGATCTCCTTGGCACATTTTTCTATCTTGGCCCCTATGTCAGGGTCCATGTCAGGACAGAGATGATAGGCAACGATGGCCCTGGGTTCTTTCCATCTGGCATCCGAGCGTTTTGGATAGGTCCTCGGGGCGGAAAATGATTCAGGTTCCAGGATGGAGGCGATTTCCGATACAGCAGCCGTCGCCTGTACGATGGATTCGTTGATATCCGCAGGCCCGCCCAGCCCACCGCAAACAAACACACCGGCTATGTTGGTCGAAACAGGCTTGAATGGCTGTGTGCTTATGAACCGGTTTTTGCACAGATCGACGCCGATTTTTTGGGCAAGCTCATTTGCTTGTCTTGATGGTCTGAGACCGACAGATAGCACCGCCAGGTCAAAAACCTCCCTTCGTACGTCGCCGGTTTCGTCAACGTAACGGATTGCCAGATCATCGCCACCCGGAACAGGATCTATCGTATGGACTCGACTGCGGATTAGAGTTACACCTTTTAAAATGGCTCTGTTCAGATAGTCCTCGAATCCCTTTCCATGGGTCCTCATATCCATGTAAAAGATGGTCGTTTCAATATCTCCACTATATTCTTTTGTGTTAATGGCCTCTTTAAGGGCGTACATGCAACATACAGAAGAGCAATACGGGGCGTCACACTGGTTGATGTTCCTTGATCCCACGCACTGAAGCCACGCTATCTTTTTCACGGCCCGGCCATCAGAGGGTCTCCTGAGGATTCCCTGGTTAGGTCCAAGGGGCCTTTGGATCTGTTCGTACTCCACACTGGTAATCACATTTGGCAAAAGGCCATACGAATAGCCGTAGCACGTGGTTGGCCCAGAGGGTTCAATACCTGCCGCAAGGACAATCGCCCCTGCGTCTACGATTTTCTCTCCGTTGTCTGTTTGCAGGGAAACGGTGAAACCCCCTATTTCCCCGGACACATCCAGGACCGTGGAATTTAACATCACGTTGATGTTAAGATGCTCTTTGCAGGCAGCAATTCTGGGGTCGAGTTTGCAGCAGGCACAGAGCGGATAAGTCCGGTGAAGATTGGGTATCATGCCACCCAAGGAAGCGGTGCGCTCTACCAGATGCACCCCATAGCCCGCCCCCGCAAGGGTAAGCGCTGCTTGAATTCCTGCAATGCCACCCCCGATAATGACTACAGTGCCTTTTGGTTTTTCTTGACTCATACCTTCGGCCGGACTTCTCTGACAGGATGAACAGGATTTACATGATTTGCATTGATCCTGATTATCCCTGGCCCAGACCGATATTGCAGGGCTTGATCGCAACATCTTTATTACCGAGATGAACAATGACAATGTGCTCCAGGCAAGGTCGCGCCAGGGCGGGCCTGTTGATCCCGTCAAAAAAATGAAAATTTCTACACTATCAAGTTCTCAACTTTAGCTCACTTTAGACACTTTAGTTCACTTTAGGCACTCTCATGATGAGTGTCTCATCATGATACATCCGGTCGCGGAAGCAAGCCTGCCCGTTCTATGATCTCAGGAAGCCTTTCCTCGCATCCTATGGCCATGATATGGACACCTCTGACCCCCTCTGTCTCCTTGAGCGCTGCAATTTGCTCAATACAAATCTTTATTCCTTCCTCTTGCTGTTTATCCTCGGACACGGCGCGAAGACGATCCATGGTAGCGTCAGGGATCATGATCCCGGGGACGTTATTTCGCAGGTGCTCCGCCATTTGAACCGATTTAAGCGCCAGCACCCCGGCAATGACGGGACACTGGTCTGTTAAACCGTGGTCTCTTGCCTGGTTTAACCACGCCTTAAAACGATTGAGTTCCAGTACGGGTTGAGTTTGAATAAACTCGGTCCCTGCAGCAATCTTTTTCTGTAGGCGTATAACGTGCATTTCAAGGGATTGCACAAAGGGGTTGGCAACGCCTCCGACAAAAAATTTTGGGTTTCCGGAGACCTTTTTGCCGTTCATCAGGCATCCCTGAACCCGCATCTGTTTCACTGCTGCAATCCACTGGATGGAATCGAGATCAAAGACTTTTTTGGCCTGCGGGTGATCACCTCTTGCCGGGTGGTCTCCTGTGAGGCAGAGGACATTTTGGATCCCCAGGGCCAAGGCACCCAGAAGGTCACTTTGAAGGGCAATACGGTTCCTATCCCGTGTTGTCATTTGCAGGACGGGTTCTATCCCCATGTCCAGGAGAATCTTTGACATGGCCCAACTCGACATCCTGACCCTTGCACAGGGATTGTCGTTCACATTGACGGCATCGACCTTCCCCTTCAATAGGGATGCGTTCTTGAGTATAGTATCCACATCTATGCCGCGGGGAGGGTTGCACTCACACGTGACCGCGAATTTTCCCCCAGTGAGTATTCTTTGGAGGTTGGTTTCTCCCTTCATGTTGTCAAGTCCTCCCTAATAATCTTGCGCGGCCCGCCTGACAGGCTGGTTGACCAGTCCTTTGCGCCAATGGTTTGTGCCAACAGATCGAGCTGCCCCAGATTTTTCATCCGCTTATAGATAAGCTCCCAGATGCAATCCATATCTCTATCGACCTCACATTTCCCGTCCACCGAGCCTCCGCAAGGGCCATTAAGAAGCCCCTTTGCGCAGCGGGTAATCGGGCACAGCCCACCGAAGCTTTGGATCTGGCAATTCCCACAGCCACTACAATACTCTCCCCATATCCCATGCTCAAGCGTTCCTCCCATGAAACCCGTGTTGAGCCCAGGAAGAACGACCATGTCATCAAATTGCTCTGCAATATATTGAGGGCCTATGCTGCAAGCGAGTGATATTATGGCGTCGTATTTGTTCTTCTTGATGGGATCATCCAACCATGCAATGAACTCCGGCTCGCACTGGCGGTCAAGGGTCAGCTCGTCAATGGTGATCGGTTTTCCTTTCCTATTACGCGCGATCCTGAGAGCTGCTGCAAGTATAGCGACTTCTTTTTCCCCGCCAGCGTGACAGACTGTGACACACCCCTTGCAACCGACCATCAAGATGTTGTTATACCCATCTATCATTGCAAGGAGTTCCCTGATCGGCTTGTGTTCTGCAATAATCATAGCAAGAATCCTCCCCCCTCACTCCACCACAGATGCCTTGGCCAGAGCCTTTACCTTTAGGGCCATGATTTTCCGGTATACTTCTTCCGGAGGCTTTTTGTCGCCGTCCACCACAAGGAGATCATCTTCCACGGATATCTTAAAAAGGCGCTCGTTTTCTTTGAGATAAGGGAGTATGAGTCGCCAGTCTTCTTCGGTCAACTCGAAAAACGCGCCCCCGTTCAATTGTTCCTCTACAAGCATCCTGTGAGGATCTCGCACATATATTGCCCCACCGGAGGCGAGAGAGAAGAGGTTTGAGCCTGGATATGGGGTTGCTTGGGGTCGGACAGCTCCCTCGTGATTGAATTCTATGCCATTTAGTATCACGAACCCGCCGCCCCTGAGGACATCGCCTGCCATAAAAGACTCTGCCAGATAGTCCAGGGCCGTGCCATTAATGACGACCCTGGGCCGCCCAACGGCATTGATCAGGGGGCGGCCAGCCGCGTTGCCCATGACATAGACGTCTCCTCCCTTTGCGCCGTACATAAACGTTTGCCCAATGTCGCCGTAGACGACGAGTTTACCGGATTTCATTATCTGGCCGAGCTGATCCTGGGCGTTTCCGTGTACACTGATGGTCATGCCGTCGATCCCGGATGCCAGGTAATCACCTGAACTGCCGTACACATCTATTCGCACATCGCCGGTCTCAGGGCCGAGTCCGCACCCGAGAAATCGCTGCCCTCGATATCCGTAGCAGATAAACCGCTTCCACCCCATGGAGTACGCATCGCAAACCAACCTGGCATCGCAGTCGTCTCCTTCCGGAGGAAACCCGTGGGCATTTAAGACAAGGGTGGTCTGTTTCCCCTCAGGGCCTACGAGGTTGTCTCTCGTACCCCACGTGATCAAACGAAACGCGCTTTCGTCATCAGAGCCCACGGGAGCAACTGCTCCGAATATCTCCTTTAGTGTGTTTCTTATGATACGAAGCACAGAGCTTCTCTTCAGATTCCCCGTTTCATACCGGAGATCGTTTAGTAGGGTAAGAGCATCAATTGCTGTCTGTCTCCGTGTGTCATCTTTTCCGGCCTCTTCGGATATCTTCTCACAGCACCATCGGAGTGTATCAAAATCGGTTGTGCAAATCTGCTCTTTCAAAAAATAGAAAAGGCCTTTTGACTCATCCCGGCCAAGCAATTCGGAGATAGTCCCTGCAAGTGCGTCAGAGGTGCCTGGCGTGTCAATGCTGAGACTCATGTCACAGGCGCGCTGGTTTTTCGGTATCTCCACCGTTTTTCCAAATTTGTCGGTGCACACCATGCGCTTTTGTCCCGGCTTCTCAGGATCATCCATTATAGTAAAGACAAACGCGCCCCCGTCTGTGTGGCTCCCACCTCTCGCGTTCCAGTATTTGTCAGCAACGGGGCAGATGCGATTGTCTTCCTGAGCAAGGCTCGCAAGCGTTGCGTCTACGGCCTGTTTTTCGGAACAAACGAGACCCACCTGGACCTCACCGTCATGATATGCAAAGACCTGCGGCCGCAGCATGGCTGTGTCGGTTATCCCGATTAACTGGAACCGCTTGCGATAGAAATGATTGCGGGCAATAATAAAAAACCAGGGACCATCAGGGGACCCATGAATGTGCATGGACTGAAGCAGGTGATAGATCTCCTGCTTGTCACGTGGAAGCTGATCAAAATCCATTTCAGTTGTCGGAGCGAGAGCCTCGATGATGTACTCCAGTGGATAGCCATAGACACGGTTCAGGAGGTCAAACATCAACACACTGACTTCGGTGTCTGTATGAAAGTGGGGATATATGTTCTTCTGTCTCAGGTACTCTGTGACCGAATAGTAGTTCGCAAAGTCCCCGTTGTGGACAAGGGCCTCGTCTAACCCCATGAAAGGATGGGCCCCGGCTGGGTGCCACACGCGCCCCTTTGTGGGATACCGTTGGTGGGCAATCCATACATGTGCCCTCATGTCTTCCAGTTGGTAGTATTCTGCTACCTGTTCCGCATATCCCACAATCTTCAAGATCATCATGTTGCGGCCTTGAGAAAGAACAAAGGCCTGCTTGTCACCAAGGGTGTCGTAGAAAGCGCGGTTTAGCCGGATGGTGTTCTGCCAGATGAATTCGTCCTCAACCTTTCGTGGCTCCATGTCATCCAGCCCGTTTTTTTCCGCAAAAGCGGACAGCACGTCCTTTTTTACTCTCACAAAGTATCGCCACACATCCGGCGGCTTGAGCTCAAGGCCTTTTACCTCCCGGTAATCGTCGACTGTGGGAATCCTGTGCCCAGCAGCAACCTCCATGGAAGGGGTAATGAATTCTTTTTCTACTGCCTCCTGTGCAGCCGGGTCCAAAAGGGCAATCTGGATAAGGTAGCAATCATCGAGCACTTCCTTTGTTACCCCCAAGTCTTCCGCAACTAATCCGGTAGCCGCAATGCCTCCTCCTTTTCCATTTCCCCGGTTGTGCATAAGACGGGACGGCTCAAAAATGTGTTTGCCGCCCACCGGGACCGAACAGGCAAACCCGGTGACACCGCATCCCCCTTCCTCTTCGCCCTTGTAGTGTGGAGGCGGGGGGAAAGGGTAGAGGTTCTTTCGTGAATCAATGATTTTTGTTGTAAAAGACGTTTTCATTTGTTCAAGAAGCCCCGGTTGAGTGGTTGAGTAGTTGAGTAGTCGAGTAGTCGAGTAGCCGAATGCCCAACCACTTAACCACTTAGTGCTTGAACGAAAACCGCCTAAATTATAGTTTTCCTGTCATTGCGAGGGAGGTACGACCGAAGCAATCTCCTGAAAATAAAGAGATTGCCACGTCGCTCGTTCCTCACTCCTCGCAATGACAGCTCGCGATCAAGGG
>DAOVEU010000383.1:0-2862 GCA_030668805.1 Desulfobacterales bacterium | reverse complement strand
TTTGTCACACTGGTGGCCTGTTCGAACAGACCTTGCCATGGGCGTGTCTACATCGATATTAACGCCCCGTATCTGAGGAAAATCCCAACCGCGATCCCGATTTTCAAGGGCATGAGCGCAGGGCAGAGCCACGCCAAGCTTGGCAGGATGCTTTCTGGTCTCCTGGCAGAAACAGTAGAGTTTACGGGTTTCTTTAAGATACTCGACCGTGAAAGTTTTCTTGAGAATCCTCAAAGAGCGGGTTTCATGCAGCATACCATCAATTTCAAAAACTGGACCGACATCGGTGCCGAACTCCTGATCAAAGGGGGGTTCCAGTGTAAGGGGGATATGCTTGAGGTCGAACTTCGGCTCTTTGACACCTTTAGCGGTCGCCTTGTCGTGGGCAGGCGGTATACGGGACGACTTAAGGATCATAGGCGCATAATCTATCGTTTCTGCGATGAGGTCATCCTTCGTTTGACGGGCCACCGCGGCATTTTCAGTACCCAGATTGCATTTTTGTCAACTGCAACAGGAACCAAGGAGATCTATATTGCGGGTTTTGACGGATACAACCCAAGACGGTTTACGAACACCGGAACGATTACCCTGTTTCCCGCCTGGTCCTCAGATGGAAAGTGGTTGGCCTACACGGATTACAGGCATGGGAAACCAGAGCTTTTTGTCAGACATATTAAGGAGAAACGGGGCACAGTGGTAAGTCTTGAGGGATCAAGCATCACACCGGCCTGGGTTCCCGGAAGGTTTGCTCTGGCTGCCTCCCTGTCCTATGAAGGCAACCCGGCGATCTATCTGTTGACCGGGAACGGAAAGATTACGAAAAAACTGACTCGCCATTGGGGCATCGATGTTGCCCCAACGTGGTCACCCGATGGTAGAGAGTTTGCCTTTGTTTCGAACCGGTCGGGATCTCCCCAAATCTTCATCAAGAACATCGAAGACGGCAATATCCGCAGGCTGACCTACGAAGGAAATTACAACACCTCTCCCCAGTGGTCTCCCCGGGGCAACTACATAGCTTATGTAGGATGGAAAAACAGTCACCTTGATATTTACCTGATTGGGATACACGCAAATAGCCCGATTCAACTGACCCGGGATGCCGGAAACAACGAATCGCCAACCTGGTCTCCGGACGGGACCCTTATTGCCTTTAGCTCCACCAGGGAAGGGCCATCCAGGGTCTATGTGATGAATGCCAACGGGACGGACCAGCGTCGTCTGTTGCTCCTTGAGGGTGAGCAGACAAACCCGAGTTGGTCACCACGGCTTACCAGCGATTGAAGTCGTTGAAACATTGCGGAATGTGACGTCTCGGGAATTCTACAACCCATTGAACTTGTTGATATTTATTGACAGTATTGCTATTTCGATCAGGGAATATTGGAATGGTGGAATAATGGAATATTGGGGATAAGAAGCGGAACAAATCATTTTCGGATTGCTTTCATTCCTCTTGACCCAACATTCCAACATTCCAGTATTCCATCATTCCAATTGCGGAGCGAAGCGTAGCTGAGTTCAGCACTTGACTTTTGTCCGGGTTTCAAGTATCGGAGTACTTAGTGTCCGTCCAGAAATGGTGGATTTTGTCCCGAGACAAGGCCGCCCCAGAGAAATATGCTTCGCATTTCACAGGGCAGGCACAAAGGTTTCTACCGGAGGCGTAGCAGCGCTACGTTGAGGATAGAAACCTGCGGAGAACGCGGTATCGGGGCAAAAGGTGCCGTTTCTGGATGGATACTATTTAACTTTTGCTTCAAAGGAGGTAGAATTATGACAAATCGGTTCTGGAGAGGTTTAGCGCTTTTGTTGGTGATTCCGGGGCTCATGTTTGCAGCTTCCTGTGCCAAAAAACCGGTGGTGTCTGAGCCTGCGGTGACTCCTGCGGTAGAAGAGGAAGCAGAGGCAAAGCGTTTGGCGGCCGAAGAGGAGGCGCGGGCAGCAGAGAGGGCCTTGGAAGAGCAGCGTCTACGGGAGCAAGCCAGGGAGCGTGAAGAGATGGCTGAGCGGGAAAGATTCCTGAATGAAAACATCCGCTTTGAGTTCGATAGGTCGAGGCTCCTTGCTGAGGCGAAGAAAATCCTCAGGCGTAAGGCAAGATGGCTTAGGGCACACCCTGACGTTTCGGTTGTTGTCGAAGGCCATTGTGACGAGCGCGGGACCAACGAGTACAATATGGCCCTTGGGGATCGACGTGCTCGGAGTGTCAAGAGTTTTCTCGTGGATATGGGGATTGCGCGGGGACGCCTGACAACAATCAGTTACGGCGAGGAGAAACCTCTTGATCCACGGCACAATGAAGAAGCATGGGCCAAGAACAGACGGGCCCACTTTGTTATAGACTAACAGACCATCCCCTTGCTTGCCTTGGCACTTGGTGGTTGCTGGAGGCTATGAAGCTGGCAAACCAGGCCCGCCCTGCCCGCCCTGGCGCGACACGTTCGCGAGAGGCTATCACGCGCTCCCCAACCAGGTCTGGGCCAGGGGCGCGTCTGCTTGTTATAAGGTATTAAGCTGTTAAACCCGGTCTGGGCCAGGGTTTGTTTGGTTAACAACGAACCCAATAAACCCGAACGGTTGCTGTAGGGTCGGCTTTATGCCGACCGCCACAGGGCGGGGTAAACCCGCTCCTACCTGTGTTCTATGCGTGCAAAGACGGTGACATCGTGGGTGGCCCTTATGACAACCGTGCTGATTTCCTTGGGCGGTTGCGCTCTCCAAGAGGATCTTGTACTGCTCAATGATCAGGTCATAGCCTTGGAGCAGAAGGCCGGAGCAGACAGGGCGTCGCTTCGGTCTGAAGTGAAGCGTTATCACGAGGATCAGTTAAAGTCTGACCAGGCGTCTCGCAGTAGA
>DAOVEU010000112.1:0-6311 GCA_030668805.1 Desulfobacterales bacterium | reverse complement strand
ACTCCATTTCATTCTTTTCTGGCGAAAAGGGCTCTGCATGAACCTTTCCTTCCTCGTCCTTGAGAAGCATGGAGACCCTTTTTTCGGTTTCGTCCAACTTGCTTGAGCAGAACCTTGATAACTTGACACCCTCTTGAAACTTCTTCAGGGCATCATCAAGACTCAGGTCGCCGCTTTCCAACTCGTGCACGATCGATTCCAATCGCCTCATGGCACTCTCAAATGTCTGCTTGGCCATCCTCTTGCTTCCTCTCTATCAGGCAGACCATCGCCCCCCTTGAGACAGTGACCTCTACCTGCTGTCCCACACTCACCTGCTGAACATCCTTGACCAGAGCATACTCCGGCAAAGTTCGCGTCACGCTGTAGCCGCGCTGCAAGATGGCCAAGGGATTCAAGGCGTTCAACCTGGCCACAGCGGTGCGAAGTGTGCCATTCTTAGATTCTAAGAAGAATTGCATTGCAGATGAGAGGGTTTGGCGATGGTGTTTAAGTAATACATTAAGATCCTCGGCCATAAGGAGAGGACTGCATCGGCTGAGTCGCTCTCGCATCATATATAGACCATCTCTTTTGTCGTCTAATTGCCTTGAAAGCCCCCGCACGATTCTTCCGACAGCATCGTCAAGACGCAATCGATAGTCGGCCACCTGCCTGCCGGGATGGACCAGCCGCCTTGAAACCTGGCTTGTGCGTTCTCTCAAGAGCCGAACCCTCTGAAATATGGCGTTTTTTAGGGCGCCCCTAATCTCCTGTATGCGTCTCAATAGTTCCTGTTTGACCGGTACGATTAGCTCTGCCGCGGCCGAGGGTGTTGGCGCACGCACATCAGCAGTAAAATCAGCAATGGTGAAATCTGTTTCGTGGCCTACGGCTGAAATAACAGGGATATGAGAGGCAAAAATGGCGCGTGCTACGACCTCTGAGTTAAATGCCTGGAGATCCTCCAGGGAACCGCCCCCTCGAGCCAGCACAATGACGTCGGCATCGCCCATGTCATTGAGCAATCGGAGCGCTTCTGCAATCTCCTCGGCGGCTCCCTCTCCCTGGACCTTAACCGGTGCAATATCGACGGCCACATTAGGAAACCTGCGATTGATGACGTGCATGATGTCACGGATGACGGCACCGGTAGGGGAAGTGACAACTCCGATCTTTTGCGGCAGGAACGGGAGAGGACGCTTGTGTTTTTCCTCGAACAGTCCTTCGGTTGCCAGCCTGGCCTTGAGCTGTTCAAAAGCTAATTGCAGGACACCTATACCCTCGGGCTCCAAATATTCTATGATAATCTGATAGATCCCTTTGAGCTCATACAAATTGAGCCGCCCCATGGCAACTACTGCCATCCCGTCTTCTGGCCGGAATTTTAGGTTCCGGTTCTGAGCCCGGAACATAACGGCGTTAATCTGGGCCCCTGGGTCCTTTAGTGTAAAGTAGAAATGCCCGGATACTGGTATCCGAAAATTGGAGATTTCGCCCGCAATCCACACAAACGGATAAGCGTTCTCAAGAAGCCCTTTAATAGCCCGCGTGAGATCGCTCACCGTGTAAATGCGCCGCTCCGGGAGCGTGAATTGATTATCCATAAAAAATCCATACCATATGTTGACATCACCGACAATCTCTTTTTGGGTGGCAAGGCCTTGCCATATTTTTGCCAGTTTTCGATAACGTCCGATAATATATATTATGTCAACTTTAGCGCCGAGCCGCTAAACTAAAGGCCTCGACGGTATCCCCACCTCACTGCAGAAAATAAATTCGAAATCCGAATATCGAAATCCGAAACAATATCAAATGACAAAAATTCAAAAATAAGAAACGATAAGGCATTCTGACCTTTCAATCGCGCTTGAGACCGCTCCTGCTGTTTTGAACATTTGAACATTTAGTATTTTGGATTTGTTTCGCATTTCGGATTTCGTGCTTCGTATTTCCGGTTTATCCGGGTTAGGAACTCGTTCGGAAGTCTGTAGATTGGGCTGCTCAGGGAGCTAGTCTGCGTAGGTGGTCCTGCGGGCTGCGTTTAGGAGTTCTCTGATGGCTGGCAGTAGGTAGACGCTATCCAGATCCATCCGGCATAGGCATTGACTCAAAAGCCTGATTTTGTCGGGAAGGTTCTTTGATCTATCCATGATATAAAAATGGCGGCCTCTCACCTTGCACAGGCCGCTTGTTGCAGGGACTTCAGGGTCGTATAGATCCTCATATCTTATTGAAATCCCTAATTGTTGTGCCAGATCTTCCAGATGTTGATAGGTCTTTTCAGGTTCCATGGACCTAACCCGGGAAAGCCTGAACCAAAAAAATAAATCTATCACGAAAACACGAAAGTACGCCTCTTCTCAAGGCGAACGCCGCAACACACGAAAGCCTGAATGTTATTTTGTTTCGTGCTTTCCCTGGCCCAGACCTGGCCTCTAGGCTTAGTAGACTGATTCGAGCACGGAGCGCCAGGGCAGGCAATCTTTCGTGTTTTCGTGATTGTCTTTTATAGTTTTCTACCAGAAAAAACGCGAATTTTAGAAGTATGGACCTAAAACCGTCCAGTAATCCTCCTGGGCCGGATTTCCTGAGGGCACTGCCTCAGAAAGTACTCGTCTGTCATGCCAGAGATGAAGTCTCGCACGATCTCTGCATGGGTGGTATTGTTCTTGTATTCATCGGACATGCCATCGAGATAATCCGTAAAGATGATAGAGGCATCATTGCCCTGGTCAAGATCTTTGAGATAACGTTCAAACAACACTTGAAAAACGCGCCCGATCTTCCCTGCTTCCGGTTTTATTTTCGGATTGAGATATATCTCATTCAGGTTGAATTCTCTGAATCCTTTCAGGGCCTTTGAGACCTCAAGGCTAAAGGCTACGGCAGTCTTTTGGAAGCTGTTCTTGATGACATCGGTCACCAGGTTGTACACAATGGTCCCGTTGGTGTCCCCTAATCGTGCCACAGAGGGCTTTGGAAGCTGACTCCTTTTGATGAGGTTCAAGCGGATGGCGTCTTCAATGTCTCGTCCGATGTAGCTGATGGTGTCAGCCATGCGCACAACACACCCTTCCAGGGTCATGGGTGTTATAGGTATGTCCGGATCAGCAGCCTTGTTGGCTATCTCCTGATCAAAAGTTTGGAAGGTCTTTTCTCGCTGTGGACATAGTGCTTGAGTATGGATCTCGCCGTCATGACAAAGGATGCCATCCAATACCTGGAGCGTTAGATTCAAGCCCCTACCCTTTCGTTCGATCTTGTCCAGAAATCTCACGCTCTGAATATTGTGTTGAAACGGACCTATGCCGTGGGCCTCACACAGCTCAGAGAGATATGTCTCCCCATCGTGACCGAACGGGCAATGACCAATGTCGTGACCAAGGGCAATGGCTTCAATGAGGTCTTCATTCAGCCCGAGAAAACGGCCGATAGCGCGAGAAATCTTGGAAACCAGTTGCACATGAAGCACCCTGTGGGTAATGTGGTCATTATCTACCAGATAAAAGACCTGAGTCTTGTCAATATAGCGCGTATAGGCCAACGAATGAAGGATGCGATCAGAGTCCACTGCATAGTTCTGCCGATGACCAGTATCGATACGTTCGTCTGGAAAACGGCGGATGGCATCCTTGCTATGAGCGGCCATAGGCGAAAGGAAACGCCCTTCGCGCTCGTTCAGGGATTCCTTTACTTTCTGCAAATCGAGTGAATCAGATCTCTCCATTTTCAATCATTTCATCAATGAGCTTATGAAAATCGATTCCAGCCTGTTTGAACCCCTCGTGTCCATATTTCATGTTTGCCTCCAGGACCCAATATCGACCATTCGAAAAACAGATGTCCAGCCCCACGTCATCCAGCTGGCAAAGACGGGCCGTGTTTTGGGCAAGGGCCAGACCTTCCTCTGGAATGCTATCAAAACTGATGGTGGCACCTTGTGACACGTTCGTGCGAAACTCACCTGGGCGAGCAATGCGCCAGTAGGCATGGATGATCCGGCCATGAATCAAGACAACGCGAAGGTCCCGGTCGATCTTAAGGTATTCCTGTATGTAGGCAGCGCGGCTCAATCTGTTGTATGCGGCAAGTTCAGACTCATTCCGGATCAGGTATATGCCTCTGCCGAGGGCTGAACCCCGTGGGATTTTGGCCACAAAGGGAAATCGAAAGTCTTCCAATATTTTCGACTTTTGATAATCCCCATAAAAAACCCGGGTCCTGGGGTGAGGAACCTTAAGGAGGTTGAAAAGGGCTGTCTGCTTGATCTTGTCCATAACATATTTGTACGTATGATAGTTAGGAAAAGTCCGTTTGCCAATGGTATCAAATATATCGGCGTAGAATGCCGTGGGATAAAAAATAACATCGGACTTGCAAATCAGCTCTATTTGCCAATCCTCATAGTCGGACAGATTTGTCCGAACCCCCAGGGTTATTACGTTCTTGCAGCGTCGCAACCTGCTTTCAAGGGCTATCCTCTTTGTATTCAAAGGGGACCTCTGGGTTAGACGTTCATCGTCCTCAACTTTAGCTCACTTCTTTTCAGGATTCACGATTTTTCAATGATCTTGTGCATGATCTCCTCAAATGCCTTGTGAAATTGCGAATCGCCCTTATTGCTCATGACCGGCCTGCCCTCGTCGCAGGCTCTGACCATGTCTTGATAGAAAGGGATCGTTCCCAAAAATGGTACGGACATCCGTTCTGCAGTGGCCTTGCCACCATCTTTCTTGAACAGGTCAACAGGTTCTCCGCAATGGGGGCATATAAAGGTACCCATGTTTTCTATGAGTCCTAATACTTCCATGTTCACCTGCTTGCAAAAATTGATCGATTTGCGTACATCGGCAAGGGAAATCTCCTGGGGCGTGGTGACGATGATCGCCTTGGCAGTTGGTATGGTCTGGGCCACGGTCAGGGGTTCATCCCCGGTTCCCGGAGGAGAGTCGATTATCAGATAGTCCAGGTTGTCCCATTTCACATCTGCGATAAACTGGCGAATCGCGCCGATCTTGGCCGGACCTCGCCAGATTATCGCCTGGTTCTCATCTTGCAAGAGAGAGGCCATCGACACGACTTTCAGATTCTCTGAGAATGCCTTGGGTTGCGCGAACTTGCCATCCACCACATCCAGGAATCCAGAAAGCCCCATGATGCTCCCAATGCTTGGCCCGTGGAAATCAACGTCCATGAGGCCCACTTTCAGGCCTCTGTTTGACAGGACCACAGCAATGTTGGCCGCGATGCTGCTCTTGCCCACACCCCCCTTGCCGCTCATGATCATCAGTTTGTGTTTGATCTTTTCCAGGGAGCTTTGAATCATAAGATCCTGTATATCATGGGCCATCTTTGCCGTGCCCCCGGAGCCACTGGTCTTAAGATCACACGTTTTTCCTGATTCAGCCACTTCAATGCTCTCCTTTCTTCCGGTAGAAACTCTTCACCACGAAAACACGAAAGTACGAAATCACGAAAAAAACCATGGCCTTTTGTATTCTACCTGCTATGCTTTGAATTGCTTCAACGCATACTCAATGGCATGTTTGTCATACATCTTCATTCGTTTCCTCCCCTTTCGTGTCTTCATCCTTTCGTGCTTTCGTGATTAATCGTTTGGTTTTCAATTCCCCAATCCAAAATCCAAAATCCAAAATCGCTTACACTCCCAACAGCCGCCTTATCTCCCGGCGACTCCGTGCCGGGTGACTCCCTGGCCAGTAAACCCTTCCACAGGTCTTGCATTCGGAGAATCTATTGTGGCTGGTCCATATGTGCTCAGGTACTTTTCCAAGCACATCCTCGGGCTCGATAGGCTTGAGGAGCCCGTTGCAGACTGTGCAACGAGCAAAGAATCTATTCGGATCGGGTTTGAGACCAAGGAAGCGGATGAGGCACTGGAGCTGCACCTGAGGATCATTCGCCTCCACAAATATCAACCTGTCCGGTGCCATCTTTCCCACAAGCCGGGTATTGCGTGATAGAAGAATCCGGCCCTTGTCTGCCAATGCAAGAAATCTGTCGTTGGACAATGTGCGGGAGTAAACGGTATCGTAACCAAGAATACGAAGCCATTTGGCCAGCTTTCCGAGCATTCGATCAGCAGCAAACCTCATGGGAGACAGACTCTTTAGTCCGTTACTGGTGAAATTCGTGTTTTTTCTGGCAGAAAAGTTTTTGCCATATTCAACAAAAAGTGAGCTAAAGTGCCTAAAGTGTCTAAAGTGAGCTAAAGCCCGCCCTGGTGCGATTCGTTCATATATATTGATCTGGGCTATGCATCATTACACACCTGACTTTTTGAGTATAAACTATTGGTGATCGGT
>DAOVEU010000198.1:0-4801 GCA_030668805.1 Desulfobacterales bacterium | reverse complement strand
AGCCCGGGCCAGACAATTTTTAACAAGGGAGACAAAGGGGATAGTCTATATATAATAAAAAAAGGACGCGTGAAAGTGGCCATTACATCCCCGAAGGGTGAAGAGGCTATCCTGGTCACTCTTGGGGCAGGGGAAATTCTGGGTGAACTCTCCTTTATTGACGGGAAGCGCCGGTCTGCTACTGTTGAAGCCATTGAAAAGACATCGGTGCTCTGCCTTCTCCGGGGCGATTTTTTGGATCTCATGCGCCTTCGATTTGATCTCGTAATTAAAGTGATGGGAGTTCTCACCCAAAGGCTGCGGGACACAGACCGATTACTGGCCGAAACCCATTTTTTAAGCCTTACCTCCCGGCTGGGCCAAAAAATTAAGGGCCTGGGCAAAGGGTTAGGGGCTAAAAAATAAAACTGACCACCTCTGGTCTTGATCAGGATATCCCGTTTTGTAAGCGCTAAGTTGTTTTTGCCCAGGAGGGACTGAAAAAAATGAACATCGAACATCGAACGTCCAATCACGCCTTGGCGTGACTGAATGGGAAAAGATGAAGAAACAGACATATGACCTGGAAGAAAGACTGCTCGAGTATTCGGTGCGAATCATAAAGATCATTGAACAGCTACCAAATACCAAAGCAGGCAACCATGTTGCGGGCCAATTGTTAAGATCGGGAACTTCACCTTATCCAAACCATGGTGAAGCCCAGGAGGTATTGGGAGGTATTGGGAGGTATTGGGGACATCCTCAACATTTAAACTTTGGGTTGCTATTAGGGGACTATTAGGGGACCTTGCTTTATGTTGCTGATGATTGATAACTTTAAATGTTGAGAACGTCCCTTATATTGCCCTTATATTGCCTACTTCATGATCAACACCCGTTAGAAACAAAAACTAAAGCCTAAAAAAAATGCTCCACCCGGAGCAATAGGACAGGTATGCCTTGAGACTGAGATTTTTCAACAATAGGGATCGATCTATGTCTTTACGATTCCTCCATGAGCCCTTTGTGATGGCTCGCGATGCCATTTTCATGATGAATCTCCTTCTCAGGAAAGCTCACTAGGCGCTCTTGGTTGGCACGCGAGCCTAAAACACACCCTTTACAATCCCCATAAATATTGATAAGCTTTCTTCACGGCTCCGCGGCTCAGTTCAACAGCGTTTTATCCATCATCCCGCTACCGGAGAACGAAGGGGTTCGCGTCCGACATTCCACTTCTGCTCAAAGTTCATCCACACTATGCCATTCTGCGGGACGACGGATAAAACGCTATACGTTAGGCTGCTTAGCTGTGCACGACTCAGAACATGAACGTAGGGCAACAAATGACTGGCTCCGGCGCTTTATACTGAGACTAAACGAATTTCATGACAATTCCCAACGCAGAGCGTGCGGTAGTGGACATTCGGAAATTGCGCGATTACTGCCTTGATCCAGCGCATGACGAGGGCAAACACAAAGCGCGTTTATTCGCGGCGGCTGTTGGCATGACCGCCAATGACGCTGAGCACTTGCGCAACGTGCTATTATAAACGGTTAAGATACACGAGGCGCAATTAGGGCGACGTGATGAATATGGGCAACGCTACTTGGTTGACTTCATGCTCGAATGGCGCGGCAAGCGGGCAATGATTCGGAGTGGGTGGATTATCGAACATGGTTCGGTCACACCGAGATTGACTAGTTGCTACCCTTTGTGAAACTGGGAGGTGACGAATGACGAACACTATCAAACTACTTGACGTGGTGGCACTCACGGTTGACCTACCCGAATACAACCTGTGGCGAGGGCAAGTTGGGACAGTGGTCGAAGTCCTTGCGGCCGGCACTGCGTTTGAAGTCGAATTTAGCGACCGTGAAGGGCGCACTTACGAATCGATAGGTTTGCGCCCAGATCAGATAATGATGCTACACTATGAACCGATAACTGCGCACCCGAAGCCTGTAAGGGTGCCAGCGTAGATAGTTAGTGTCCATCCACGAACCTTAATATGCTGAAAAAAAAGATAAAAAAGTCAAAGACATAAAAAGCATGGGGGTCAAAAAGCATGGGGGTCAAACCTCAAAATAAAGTTTTGTGATTGCTACAACGTGTGATAACAACAAGATCATGGCACGGCAGCTTCGCAGAAGTTATCCGAATGCCCTTTACCACATCACCGGTCGGCGAAATAAAAGGGAGGGTGGGATAGAAAACATCTTTTTTTGATGAAGATCGGAAGAGATTTCTTGAAATCATAGTGAAGTGAAGCATTGGATACCAATTGATTGTTATCTTCTATTTTGAGGTTTGACCCCGTGCTTTTTATGACCCCGTGCTTTTTATGACCCCGTGCTTTTTTCCAGAAAGCCGCTGATTTCGACAAAACAATGCGAAGAGTGACGCTTGGGAAACCTGCGTTTGACGAAACATCGAAGAAGAAATGTTCTGCATCATACGCTATCACCCTGGTCGAGCACAGCGTGTTCTTAGAAGGATTGTTGCGCGTTCATGCCGGCAGTTTGGAACCAGCGGAATTCTTGAAGTGGCTCTCCATGCCAGGAGTTGCAGAGATCGAGCGCCTTGGAGGAACACCAACGTTTTCTATCTAATGCAGAATCGTGTATGGTAAAGCAGAGGGGTCGGTAAAGCAGAGGGGTCAGACCTACACATTTGACAAAATAGTGATAGGGATAGAGGTCAAGTCTGCTCTTGACTCTTGGGAAATGTTGGGGTCGCTCTTTAGTTTTCCAGTTTCTAAGTTCTTCGATTCATAAGTTCGATGAATTTTTACTCAGGACTTAGTAATCCTTTTAGAGCCGGTTCATGATGGCAAGAAAGTGGATGATAGAGGAAATTAGTGTTGTAGGGAACGTTGGAGCCGTATTTGGATATGAAGAAGCGAATAAAAAACGTAAAGAGAAAAAAGTCACTGCCTAAACATGACAACTATTTACTGCGGATAAGGAAGAGTGAACGATTGTATAAATTCTATTATTTCCGTCCCACTGCCGGGCGTCGTGATCATTTTGAATATCGAATATTGACAAAAGAAAAGACCAATGGAATGTTTGAAATGGTGAGCTATAATTTCAAGATCGTAAGCGGTGAGCCGCAGAAAAGCTCTGTCACCAGGGTTCCTGAAATTTCAAAAGACCAATTAGAGAATATTATTCAAAATGTTGTCAGAAAAACAAATACCGGTCCTGATGAGTTCGAGGAATTGGACCTTTCTATGTTTTCGACAATTGATGAACAACTTGAATTTCTAAAACAACAGGACAGGGTGGATACAATGTACATTATGTAGATAAGGAAAGACATGAGTGCATGAAATCGAGGAAGCTGATTAATTCGAGCAGATGGTTGCAGATATAATAACGACAACATTACCCCGGGTAGTGAGCTATTCGTTCCTCAAGCTCCCCTCAAGATCCGCCAATGTTGTGCTAATGGAATGATCCAGTGTAGAGAGAAAAGATGAGAGTCCTATTTTGGTATTGCGACAAGTTCGCCTGGAACCCGGCCATAAAAACGTTGGATGACGCTCCGGATGCCGCAGCAGATGTCCATGAAAACGCGGTCGTGTCATTCATTCATGTTGAGCCGGAGGACGTGGAAGACCACAATTCTGCAGAAACCAAACTGGTAAAGAACGCGAAATGGCTTGCGAGAAAACGGGAAACGAGCATCATTATCCTGCACTCGTTTACCCATTTGGGAGAGGAAAAAGCCGAACCCGAACACGCCAAAGCGCTTCTCGACAGGGCCCAGCAACGCCTGGAAACTGCCGGTTATAAAGCCGTTCAAACACCCTGCGGCTATTTCAACGATCTGACCATACAGGCCCAGGGACGTCCCCTTGCACGGATTTATAAAGCATTTTGAAGGAGCACATCAAGTGGTGCACTTACAACTTGAATTCACCACGAATGGGGCAACCCGGTCATCAGTTTCGAGTTCAACGCGGCCATGCTGGCCGAGGCCATGTGCAAGCTGGAGGGGTTCAACTACGCCCCCAGCGAGGATGTCTACTGGATTCATGGCAAGAGCACGGAAACGGACTTCCTCTACGTGACGACCCAGTTCATGAGCAAGGAGATGTTGACCCGTTTGAGCAATGAGGTCGGGCCGGAGCGTAGTCTTCTGATCTGCTGCTCCGCTTTCCGGTGCGACCCGGGCCAGTTCCCCAACCTGACCATCAAGAAAATACCCAAGGCAGTCCTGAAAAAGTGCGAATGGGGCCACGACGACTACAGCTTGGAGATCAAGAACCTCCCCAAGGCACCGCCGGAGCCGCCTGCCTGTGCGTTGCACGCAGACAGGGAAGAGCAGACGGAAGACAGGCCCGCGAAACCACGCCGGAAGTTCGGCAAGGGTAAGACGGTTCAGCCAACGCTGTTCGATTTCATGGAAGGAGGGCCAGAGGATGAATGAAATTGCGCCCAAAGTATCCGGCGGAGAGTTTCTGCTGTATCAGACCGAAGACGGGCAGGTGAAGCTTGAAGTTCGCCTTCAAAACGAGACCGTCTGGCTCACCCAGCAGATGATTGCGGAGCTGCTCCAGACGACGGTCCCCAATATCAGTATGCACATTCGGAATATCTATGCGGAAGGAGAACTAACCCCGGAGGCAACTATTAAGAAATTCTTAACAGTTCGTCAGGAGGGGAACAGGGACGTCCGGCGCGAACTGGATTATTACAATCTGGACATGATTATTTCGGTGGGCTACCGGGTCAAGAGTCTGATAGCCACCCGTTTTCGGATATGGGCCACCCATCAGCTGAAGGAATACATCATCAAGGGCTTTGTCATGGA
>DAOVEU010000182.1:0-5101 GCA_030668805.1 Desulfobacterales bacterium | reverse complement strand
ATGTCTCCTGGGTGGACAAGCCCCCTGTTCTTAGCAGTGTTTCGATTACTGGTGCAAGTTCAGTGAATGAGAATTCAACGTCTAACTACACGGCCACGGCTACGTTCAGCGACGGCACCACCGAAACCGTCACGGAAAGTGCCATCTGGAGCGAAGATTTGGAGTATGCCAGCATCAATAACACCGGGGCACTTTCGACTTCAGAGGTGACCTGGAACGAGACAGTCACCATCACGGCCACCTACTCCTATGGGAATGTGACAAAAACAGCACTGAAGGTAGTGACAATCTCAGACATCCCACAATCGAATCTTGCTCCATCAAAGCCCTTTATCTACTCTCCCTGCAATGGCGAGACAGGGTTGGAGTTGAAACCTGTTATCACCACCGAACCTTTCTCGGACCCTGACGGCGACACCCACAGTCAGAGCCAATGGCAGATAAGCAAGGATTCTAATAATTTTAATGATCCCGATCTTGCAATTCTCGATATTACCAGCACCGATCACCTCACAGAACTGCCCGTTCCACACACGATGCTGCAGCCAGAGACGACATATTACGTCCACGTTCGATTCTACGATGACTATGGCGAGGCATCAGACTGGTCCGATACTGTTGAGTTTACCACCACCTCCAACGTCAACGACTCTAATCCCACCAATGGTATCGCTGACGATCAAGAGGTAAGTTATGACGTGGACCTCAACGAAGACGGCATTGCTGATATTGATCAACCTACAGTCATCAAATGCATACAGTCAAGCGTTGGCAATGCAACCATAGGCGTTTGCAAGATCTCGGATTCCATTACGGCCATCGAAGCCCTGGAGACGATTGATCCGGCAACCATTTCCGACAATACCAATAGGCCCAGCAATCTTTCCTTTGGGCTTTTCTCTTATCGCCTAAGTGTAAATGAGCCTGGAGCCACGGCCACGGTGAGAGTCTATTTCTCAGAGGATATCTCACAGGCGGGAACCTTTTTCAAATATGACACGATCAACGGCTGGCAGGACTACTCACAGCATACCACCTTTGGTGAAGATGGCCGATCTGTGATCCTGGAAGTCAAGGACGGCGGCTATGGCGATAGCGACGGAGCAGCTAATGGCTTCATTGTGGACCCGGGCGGGCTTGCCGAGGCAAGCAGTAGTGAGGTGGAGACGACCGAAGGGGCTGATTCAATTGGTGACGGCGGAAGCAGTAGCGGCGGCGGATGTTTTATTGCAACCGCAGCCTTCGGCTCATATGCAGAACCCCACGTAAGACTGTTGAGAGATTTCAGAGACCAGCGCCTGCTCACAAACATGTCCGGCAGATGGTTTGTCAGGATGTATTACCGGTACGGTCCATTCTGGGCGGATCTCATCAACACTCACACCTGGTCCAAGCCCATTATCCGTCTGGCACTTATGCCCCTGGTAGGCATTAGCTATGTCCTCATTAAGGCGTGTGTGGTTACGAGGATTCTGGCCGGACTCCTGGTGGCGCTATTCGTGCTGGGTTGCTTCTTACGGATGCATCGCAGGCCGGTGACGGGTGGTGAGCAAGCGTAGACCTTAACAGGGAGATTGTGAGTAACTATCCAACTAAATGACCCCGCTCAAAGAGGCGGGGTCATTTACTTCTGACTCATAGGCTTTGCGTTAAGCCTTTCTTATGTAGGTCTCATAACTTGAACGATAGATGTCAGTTAAGGTCAAGAACGCGGTGATGACCAAGGGACCGTAGATGATACCAAGAATCCCGAATACCTTCAGGCCTCCCAGAACGGAAAGGAAGACCAAAAGTGTGTGAATTCTCACCTTATTTCCCACAAGCTTTGGTTTGACCACGTATTCTATAACAGATGAAACAACTAAACAAAAGACGATGAAAAAAATACCTGCCGCTATTCTACCCTTTAAGAGAAGATAGACAGAGGCAGGGATAAATACAAGAGAAGTACCAAGGATGGGGAAAAAGGCGAGAATGGCCATGATAGACCCCCAAAGAAAAGGCGAACCTAAGCCAAAGATGGCAAAAACAACACCCCCCATACATCCTTGAATCAGCCCGGATATACCGTTTACGATGAGGACGACCGAGGCCATCTCGTGGAATTTACCCATAAGTTTTCTGTCCTGATCCTCGGGAAGTGGGGAAAGTTCTATGAGAAAAGTGATAAGCTTCTTGCCATCAACTAACAGAAAGAAAATCACCAGCAGCATAAATGCAAAATTGAGCACAAACGTTAAGACATTAGAGGCGACTGCGCTGGCCTGCTGATACAAGAAAAGGCCTATAAACTTCCCAACTTCCGACAGGCCCTTGTTAAACTGCTCGGCAGTGATTCTTATATCGTAGTTTGCAAGGAGTTTTTCGATACTTTCGACAAACTTGCTGTTTTGAAAAAGCTGTTTAATATCCTGGCCGATAGCAGCATTGCTGCCCATCTGGTACAGGGCGTACGCCTCGCTGGAAAGGGCTCCCACCAAAAAGACTATAGGCAGAAAAACCACCAGGAATATGACCAAACATGTGATAAGAGATGCCAGGCTTGGCCGCATCTTCTTGGCAAAGAAACGGTAGACAGGATAAAAGGTACCGGTCAATACAAAGGCCATCACTAAAATAGACAAGAAGGGCCACAGGAGCTTACCCACAAAGAAGATGGCAATTAGGAATATGATAAGAAAGTACCTGAATATCATCTGGGTGGACGGCTGTTCAGCCATCTTATGACTCTGGTCTTCGTCCATGCTGACCTAATCTCCTGTCTCTGTATGGATCCTTAATGGAAGTCTAGTTCAATTTCGCCAATATTGCCTATCGCAAGGTTTCCGAGGGACCTGTACCTGGGAGGGATGGTCTTTGTTGCTGCCCATATTGTGCGGTTCGCATCATACTCAAAGTACAACGGTGTAGTATATCTGAATATGGGAATGCCAGGAATCCTGTAGCGCACCGCAAGCTTCATGTAGCAAGGGCTTTCTTGAGTGGCTTGCCCACCAAATATGGGGATATCGGGAATCTGCAATCTGACCGGGGCTGCCCCCGGCCCAACCCGCTGGTGGATGCCAGGCATGTTCGCCAATAAGGTTACCTGGCCGGCCCAGTACCAAAAGCCGTCTACCTTGTAAACGAGCGCATCCATGCCCCCCTTGTTCTTAATATAAATGCCTGCCTGGTCTGTATCCATGACAATGACAGGCCTAGAAACCCCGAAATATCCCAACCCGACAAGGAGAACGAGTAAGATGCAACCACCCAAAATCGCCCATTTTCGATTGAGGTTCTTCAGCTTTTCCTTGAAATAGTCCACTTCCTCACTCATGATACCACGATGGCTCCTCCTTTCATACCAGCTAGTTTCCATCCAGAAATGGCCCTTTTCCGCAATCTCGGCGTCAATCTGCTGGATCGCTTGTGCGACGTACCAAATGTACGCCTCCGCGCGATCCCTTGATTTCCTTGACCTTGCGAAAAATTGCTCATTTCTGAACTGGAAACTACGCTGTGTCCATCCGGAGTTGCCGGATGGACACCAGCTAACTGCAAATCGGCTGTTTGGCGGTAAAATCGGCCTGTTGAAGTTTTAGAAAAGCAAAGGATTTTCTTAGTGCATCCTTCGCCCCGTTTCCTGGAAGATCGAGACAAAGTAAGGAATCGAGTTCATCGTAATCCGCCCTTAACCTTTTCCAAACGATTTCCTTTGCAACCCTTTTCAGGTGCTGGAAAGACGGTTTTGACAAAGCCGGAAGAAAAGATTCCTCGAACACGAAAAAGCTGAACAATTTCTTGAATGTTTGCAGATCGTACAGGTCCACGGAAAGACCGAATTTTACCTTATCAGAGATTGAAGTAGCAAGCGCTTTCATCCGCCTGAACAAGGGAAGACGTATCTGATTTCGGGCAAGCTCTTCAAAGGTGGCGTATTCGGCAGCAATGGAGGCATACTCACCAGGTCTATATTCGTTCAAAATCAGCTTATCCCTGAAATACCTGGTAAACGACACCTTAAGGGTATCAACCAGCGTCATGAAATCTATCTGCGTGCGCAAGAAGCTGAGCTCAGCACGTGTGACTGAGACCATGTCAGCGATTTCTGCCAACGAAAAGGTGCCGACATAAAGGTGCATGAGGGCGGCTGCAAAGTGCCTTTCAGGAAATATGACCGCCCTTCCCCTCAACAATGGAAGTTTACGGTTGCCCCTCCGGTACTCCAGAATGGAATTCTGAATCCACCTGTGTCCCAAAAAAACGGGCTCAAAGCCATCCGATATTGTTCCATGGGCTTCAATCATGGAAAGGTGTACTGAAATGATGGGTTCAATACAGGTTGTGTGTCAAGGATTCTACTAAGGAGGCTATTACAGGCAGGCAAAGATGTCAAGGCACCTAAAATCTCGCCACGCTCACCGCAAAAGCCGGATCTTGCATCAGCTTCTTGGCAAATTTCATGTATTTCGCTACTATCGCTCTGACCGCAAGCTGCAAAGCGTATGGCTTAATGGGTTTCTCCAATAGATAGTTAACGTCTGAGGCCATGCACATATTCACCACATCATCACTGGCATTTCCGGTGATCATGATCGTGTCTTGATAGACTGTGGGAAATCTGTCCTCAATAGTATCAAGAAAATAAAACCCGCTTTTTTCGCCAAGAAATACATCTAGTACAAAAATCGCAACGCCGATATCACGACTTAGGCAATACGATATTGCCTCATCGGCATTTGTAATGGCAAGTACATCACCCCACGTATAGAATCTCCCGATGATTCCTGAGAGCACTTCACATACACTTGGTTCGTCATCCACAATAATAATGTCCAATCCATCAGACATGCTTTCCCTCCTTTTGATTATAGGGCATCCTTCATTTTCGCCACAAAGTAGTTTACACTTTTTTTTCACCACTCCAGGTTTGGGGTTTCAGGTTTCAGTGTTCAGGTTTCAGTGTTCAGTGTTCAGGTTTCAGTGTTTCTTGCACCTGACACCTGAAACCTGACACCCGACACCAAAAAGTACACCTGACACCAAAAAGTAGGAACAAAAGAACTTATCTCTTGGCGCCCGCATCCTTGATAAGTGTAAACCGAGGAATGAAGGATGC
>DAOVEU010000035.1:0-9839 GCA_030668805.1 Desulfobacterales bacterium | reverse complement strand
GGGGCTCCTCATTCACGCGGCGTATGCTGGCAGCCCAGGTTCTCATATTCGGCTGCAAAGACTACGGGGAAGTGGAAGACTCTATCAAGAAACTTAGGCGCGTGGGCGTCAATACGCTCATCGTTCGCGCTTTTCAGAACCGGGGTGACAGGGTGTATCGGTTTTCCAGACCCCGATGCAGCGAGGGGGTGTATTTTGAAACCGAGCATGCTCCCGTTGTGGACCCCTTGCTGCCCAGGCTTGTTTCGATCGGCCACCGTCACGGCCTTAAGGTGTTTGCCTGGATGGAAACCCGCAAGATGCCGCTCAGACTTCCCGATCCTGAAGGCTCGAAGGCCGTGGGGTATTGTTTTGAAAAACGCGCTCTCGAGCCCATTGGAATGTGGAGTATCTTTGATGAAACAGTCGAGCAGGGGATTGTCGCTCTATACGGGGATGTAGTCCGATCCGGAATCGACGGGATTCTGATTCAGGATGACCTGATTATGTACCACTGCGAGGATTTCAGCCCAAAGGCGGTGGCCCTGTTTGAAGAAGAAACCGGAAAAGTTCTCAACCCCGAAACCCTCTGTCGGGGCCCGTTCAAGGATTCAGATGGTCGCTGGTACGTGTCAGAGTATACAGACACCTTCTGGGAATGGTCACGTTGGAAGAACCAGAAGCTATTGAAGATTGCCCGCAAATTGATTCAGGCATCCAGGGCGGCCAATCCTCAGATCGAGTTCGCTATGAATTTCATGTACGAGTCGGTCACAGACCCCAAAAATGCACTGGCATGGTTGTCTCAGAGCCTTGCGGAATCGACCAGGCTCCCCATCGATTTCTATGCCATCATGGCCTACCACAGACAGATCAAGAACGAACTCAACCTTACCGATGCAGGAACATATGAAAAAATCTCCAATATGACAGCAAACATTCTCAGACTAATTGATGACCCCAACAAGATCTTAATGAAAGTCCAGTTGGAGGACTGGAATACCGGCAAACAGATTCCCGCCGTTGAAGCCGATGAGATCTTTCGGCGGATCAACGCCGAGGGGAGGGTTAGCCTTGCCTTTATCCCTTACTCATCCGGAGTCCGCCTGGATGTCATTCAATACCATTTTCAGTAAGGAACTGCAAATATTCTTCCCACTCAATCGGCAGCATGTATTTTTTCTTATTGTTGCATGCCTTGCACGCAGGCACCACATTCCCTTTGGTGGATTTGCCGCCTCTTGCCAGGGGCACGATGTGATCCATGGTGAGGGCTTCAGGAGAAAAAGATCTGCCACAGTAGTAGCATCGGCCCCGGGCCAGTTGGCGCTTCCACCATTGCGAGCCTCTCAACTCCCTGGCCTTTTGCCGCTCCCGGCTGAGAAAGACATCGTCTATTTCAATCGTAAAATGATTCAAGGTTTCAGCTCGACAACCAACTATGTCCCGATAATAGCCTAATAAAGCGCCCTTTCGATTTCAAGCAAAAATGGAGTAGCGACGCAGCTCACCAGCAATTCTCATTTTGGGATAATGTGCCAGCCACAGACCCACACAGACGTACACAGACAATCTGTTCGGCTTGGTCAGCCAAACAGATTATGCAGTCGCTTCGCGAAAAATGTGTTGCTTCATAGCTCTAACCTTGCAACAATACCCACAATATTGCCCGAAGGGCATGACATGAATCACTGGCCAGGCCTGCCCGCCATCGCGAGCGCTCAGGCGAGGCGGGCGGGTCGGCCGGTGATTCGTCCGTGTCAGTCCGCGTGGGTCTGTGGCTAAACCCGTTATTTCGTCATAATTAGAATTGCTGGCAGCTCACTGTTTGGCTTGCAAATACCATGAATGTAGTCTATATTTCCAAAGTGTAACAACATGAAATCGTCGGATATAGAAACTAAAGATGTCTTGTTTGCCGAATTTGACCTTCCGCAAGAGGTCTTGAAGGGGATAGAGTCCGCAGGCTTTACACACTGCACGCCGATTCAGGCCCTTGCCCTGCCTATCACACTAAAAGGAGACGATATTGCTGCCCAGGCCCAAACCGGCACGGGCAAGACGGCCGTCTTTCTGATTACGATCCTCGATTGTCTCATCAGGAAGCCCGAACCAAAAGATGCAGGGCCACGCGCCCTGATCATTGCACCCACCCGGGAGCTAACGGTTCAAATTTGCGAGGAGGCCAAGCTTCTGGGAACTCATACCGATTTTAGGGTGCTGCCAGTCTTCGGCGGTATTGACTACGTCAAACAGGAAAAGGCCCTTCGCAGAGGCACGGACATTGTAGTCGCCACACCGGGCCGTCTTATTGACTACATGAAGCAAAAGATCTTCAACCCCAAAAATGTGAGCATCCTGGTCATCGATGAAGCGGACCGGCTCTTTGACATGGGCTTTATAAAAGACCTCCGCTATATCCTTAGACGATTGCCTCGTTATACCAGGCGGCAATCCATGCTTTTTTCCGCCACCCTTTCATATGGTGTGATGGAATTGGCCTATGAGTACATGAACAACCCGCAAGGCGTCTCTGCAGATCCCGAAAAAATCACAGTGGAAGAGATCGACCAGGTCCTTTACCACGTTGGCAATAATGTGAAGTCAAACCTTTTGCTCGGTCTTTTGAAGCGCGAGACATGGAACCGCCTCCTCGTCTTTGCCAATACCCGAACCGGTGTTGAGATGCTCGCGCGCAGGCTACGAGACAACGGCTATGCAGTCCTTGGCATCACCGGCACGGTTGACCAGAAGAAGCGCTTGAAAATCATGCAGCAGTTCAAGGCAGGCGAAGTCAAGATCCTGGTCGCCACGGACGTGGCATCGCGTGGCATCCACGTGGAAGACATCGACCTTGTCATCAATTATGACATCCCCCAGGATCCTGAAGATTACGTCCACCGTATCGGACGCACCGGTCGTGTAGGCAAAAGCGGAAAGGCAATCATGCTTGCCTGTGAAACTTACGTGTACTATCTGGAGGCTGTGGAGAAATTTATCGGGGAAAAGATAAAAGTGGAATGGGCTGAAGACGATTGGTACGAGAAAGACCGATCCAGGCCGTATCGCCCAGGGCGGGGGAGGGCCGCATCACGTCCTTCGAGGCCATTCCCTCGCTCCGGAAGTAGACAAAAAACTGTAAGACAAAAACGAACAGGCGTCAGGGGCTCAAAGGGATAAGCGCTAAGTTATTTTGTAAACATTCACAGGTTGCATTTATGTCGTACGGGGGTGTTTTGAAAGATGAACGTCGAACATCGAACATCGAACGTCCAACATCGAATGAAAAAACAAACATCCAATACCGAACATTCAACGACTATTTCTGTTTCTTTTCAGCCGTTTTGATACTCGTAACGAAAATCTTAATTAATTCTTCTGTTTCCTTTAGTAGTTCAGGTTTTTTAAACTCTGTTTCTTCAGCTTTTCCCATTAAACATTCGATGTTGGACGTTCGATGTTCGATGTTCATTTTTTTTATGTTTTAACCATCTCTGGGTCTCCCTTTTTTTCATTCAACATTCGATGTTGGACGTTCGATGTTCGATGTTCATCTTTTTCAGTCCCTTGGGGACTCCGCTGCCTGGGCTTCACCATGGTTTGGATAAGGCGAAGTTCCCGATCTTAACAATTGGCCCGCAACATGGTTGCCTGCTCTGGTATTTGGTAGCTGTTCAACGATCTTTATGATTCGCACCGAATACTCGAGCAACCTTTCTTCCAAGTCATAAGTCTGTTTCTTCATCTTTTCCCATTCAACATTCGATGTTGGACGTTCGATGTTCGATGTTCATTTTTTTTAGTAAACCTTCCACAGTCCATCCGGTGCAAAAATAACTTAGCGCTTATGGATCGAACCCCACCACCACCCCTTCCTTCCCTGAAAAATCTGCCCTCATAGAATGAAAAACCCTTTCGTGCTCATCCTCCATAGCAGCAAGGTCAAACAGCTTCTGGCGAGAATCAGCATCCGTAAAACCTTCTGCAGCCTGGCGATAAAACCTGGCCGGTAGTAGCTCCAGCCATTTGTCGGCACATAAGGCGACTTGGGAGTTGGCGCAACTGGCAAATTTATTGCCTTCATAGTTCCTCGAAAAGACTGACAAATTCAAATTTCTCCCCATCAAATAGTCCCTTATCGCTCAGTTTTAGTTTGGGGATGACCAAAAGGGCTATGAAGGAGAGCGTCATGAACGGTGCTTTCAGTTTTGAGCCAAGCTCCTTGGCACGCCTGTCCAGATTGGAGTATGCCTGAGCCACCTTAAAGCCATCTTCATTTGACATAAGTCCGGCGATGGGAAGAGCGAGGGTTTCCTGAAAATCATCGCAAACAACGGCAAGCCCGCCTCTATTCTCAATCACTCTGTTTACAGCCTTGCAAATATCCTGATCAGAGACCCCAACTGTTACAACATTGTGGGAGTCGTGAGCAACAGATGTGGCAATTGCTCCTTTTTTCAATCCAAAGTTTTTTATGAAACCGATTGCAGGGGCAACATTCTGATACCGGTTCACAACGGCAATTTTCAGAACATCTCTCTCAGTGTCAGAGGCCGCGTAGCCATTTATAACTCGCGGATGATCCTGAATTCTTCCTGTGATTACCTGATTATCGATAGCCTCTATTATGTTTATCACCTCTCCGGCTTTTCTGATTTGAAACTCTGAGATCTCTTTCTTCTGGGCTTGAAAGTAATTTACGATTTCTGATGAAACCCGAGGAAGAAGCGTCTTTCCATTTTCTGAGACCTTCTCGCCATTGATATAAGTCTCCAAAATATTGAAGTCCTCAAAATTATCTATAACAACAAAATCGGCAAAGTCGCCTTTTTGAAGAAGGCCAACGTCTAAGCCGTAATGCTGAACCGGATTCACCGATGCACATCTTAAGACTTTCATCCTGTCAAAACCCAATTCTAAGGCCCTTTTTACTAATTCGTTTATCTGACCCTCAACCAAATCGTCCGGGTGTTTGTCATCGCTGCAGAGCATACACATGTCGTTATGTTCATCAATAACAAAACTCAGCGTATTGAAGTTTTTTGCTGCTGAACCTTCTCGAATATGGATCTTCATTCCTAGCTCGAGTTTCTGCAGCGCTTCGTCTTTTTCAAAACTCTCGTGGTCTGTCTCAATCCCAGCTTTCACATATTTTTCAAGCATCTCACCTCTGACGCCCGGAGCGTGTCCGTTTATGCGCGTTTTATACTTTTTGGCTAACTCGATCTTGGCCATCACCTCACGGTCCTGATAGATGACGCCAGGATAATTCATCACTTCACTCAAAAATTTTATCTCATCTCTCTTCAATAGCTCCTCTATCTCTTTTAGACCTAACTTTGCTCCTGCGGTCTCAAATTCAGTTGCTGGCACACAAGACGGGGCCCCAAAGTAAAACTTGAGCGGGACTTTTCTCCCATCCTCTATCATATAGTTTACGCCATCTATTCCCAAAACATTGGCAATCTCGTGTGGATCAGAGACCGTGGCAACCGTTCCATGGATCACAGCCAGCCTGGCGAATTCTGAAGGCGTTAGCATTGAGCTCTCAATATGCACATGTGCATCGACCAATCCCGGAATAATATAAGTGTTGTACGTCTTGTCTTCTCGGGTGATATCCACTATTCGACTCCCTGAGATTTTCAACATCCCCGGATATATCTCCAAGTTCAAGACATCAACGATGTTACCTGATACTGTCCTTACATTATTTTCCATCCTGTTACTCCAGACCTGGGGTGATGAAAATGAGCAAAAAGCATCATGTTTTTTTCATCCGTTACTTATTCCTTTGTTATTGGTTATACGTTAATCGTTTAGGGGTTGCGCTGCTCGTTTCGTATGACGTCGGTCGGTTGCGTTGTTCTTTTCCGATAACCCTGGCCCAGACCGGGATGTTGAAAGATTGCGGGTCTTCTTTTCCTGTCGCGCCAGGGCGGGCCGTTTCACGAATCCCGATACGAGCTGCGCAACCGCAACCGTTTTACTTAAGACGTCAGGGGGGTTTAGGCCCTCTGGAGCGCAGCCTGGATCTCACATACACACATTACCTTATGTTGCAACGTCTTTATGATTTTGCCCGATTAGGATCGTAAAGCGCTTTCATGACCTTGACGAAAGCTTTAATTTGAAGCTCCTGTCATATTCGCTTTTGAAAATATGTTCCCTAACGCGCCTAGTGTCAAATAAATTTTCTTGCCAATGATTTCCCGTTGGTTTATCTGTTGACATACAGGTTTCTTCAGTTTCTGCCTACTATATTGGAATTTACGTTCGTCGTATTTTGGTATTATGATCACTGAGGTATTTCTGAATCAAGCTTAAAGCGTTTTGGTGCTGATTCCGTGGGAACTTCATTTACGCTCAAACGGAGGATTAAAGCATGGACTTCAAGATACTGCTCAGAATTTTTGGGATGATATTTCTTGCCGAATTAGGCGACAAAACACAACTGGCTACCTGTGCCTTTGCTTCTAATAGCAAATCGCGGCTCGCTGTATTCCTCGGGTCGGCAGGTGCGCTTGTGTTGACCTCCTTGCTGGCTGTTCTCTTCGGATCTGTGGTCAGTAGGCTGGTGCCATCAAATTACATTAAGATAGGTGCTGGGGCGCTCTTTGTTTTCCTGGGCTTATGGATGTTATTATTTCCAGAAGGAAAGTAGATGACAAATGGTGCAGGCGACGAACCAAGTCGTCGATATGCCCGCAATAGAAACGCCCCGTGCTCTGACTTTGAAGAATATAAACCAACATGTCATGACAAAAAAAGGCCAGGTTCACCCTGGCCTAAGTTTTTCTGGCTCCCCAGCACGGACTCGAACCGCGGACCCGATGGTTAACAGCCATCTGCTCTGCCAACTGAGCTACTGGGGATCAGTTGATCATAAAAAATTATAGCAAACAATTTTCTTAAGTCAAGCGCAAAAACATTAGAATCTCCCCTGCCGGAGCTCCTCAAAAACTCATTCTCCCCTTGAAATGATATGCCCTTCTATTGTACAAGCACCTCAAAATAGCTCAGGTGGATGACAGACTATGAAGGTACTCGTTTACGGGTCAGGTGGCAGAGACCATTGCCTTGCTGACAAATACGGAGACAGCCAGCACGTAGATAAGGTCTATCTGGCACCGGGAAATCCGGGAATCCTGCGAACACCAAAGGGTCATGAGGAGAGAAAGCTCATAGAACTTGTCCATTTGAAAGACTTTGGTGAGGCTGCAAGTTTTTGCGTGGAGCAAGGTATTGACCTCGTTGATGTAGGATCTGAAAATCCTCTCGAAAAGGGGCTCATCGATGTTTTGAATGGCAGGGGGATACGAACCATCGGGCCCATGAAGAAATATGTAAAAATTGAAAGTGACCGGGCATTTGCCGATGATCTTTTGCGACGAATAGGGGTTCCCAAGCCAGAGTATCAGGTCTTTGACGAGCCGGAAAAGGCGAAGAAATATGTTCGCAATATCGGCTACCAGGTCGTGGTCAAGGCGAACGGGCTTGCCGCTGGAAAGGGTGCCATCGTCTGCGACGATGTTTCCGATGCCATCGCTGCCATTGACAAGATCATGATCGATAAGGCATTTGGAGAATCAGGCAACAGGGTGGTTATTGAGGAAAGAAAATACGGAACAGAGATCTCCTTTTTTGCTTACCTTGACGGAGAACACGTGCTGCCCCTCAAGATGTTTGCCCAGGATTATAAGCCGGCATTTGATCCGGATGACAAGGCGTCGATTGAGCAGTTTGGGGGAAATCTGAACACGGGTGGCACGGGATGTTATTGCCCTCACAAGCTTGTCAGCCCATGGCTGATCAACAGAATCATAAAAGAAATCGTCAATCCAACAGTGAATGAGATTTATAACCATTTAGGCTGGCCATACAAAGGGGTTCTTTACTTCGGCCTGAATCTGGATCCTTATGACAACCTTGATGTCTTTGAAATCAATGTGAGACACGGGGACCCAGAATGGGAGGTGTTAGCCCGGAAATCGAGTACGGATCTCTTTGAAATAGGCATGGCGGTATGGGAAGGATCTCTGGACCAGATAAAGCAGGTATGGAACAACCAGCACTACGTGGACGTCATTGCCATGGAGGGCCGCTCAAAGGCATCCAGGGGATGGAACAAAGGATACCCCGGCCGCTACGGGAAGGGTCATAAGATCATTGGCCTGGACGAAATAGAAAAAGGGATTGCCATCTATTTCTCCGGTGTTGATGAGGATCCACAAAAAGGCCTGGTCACCTACGGCGGCAGAGTTCTGCACGTGGTGGCTGGAGGCCGAACACTGGAGGAGGCGAGGGAAAGGGCCTATAGAAACATAAAGAAGCTCGCCTTCCTGGATCACAACAATAACGGCACAAATTGTCTAAGGTTCCGCCATACTATAGGAGCATAGGATTTTGGATTGCGGATTGCGGATTGAAAAGAGTGTGGCTTACGCCACAGAATAATGGAGTCGAGCATGAAATCACCAACGGATCAAGACAAGCCTCCAGTTGTTGGCATCGTCATGGGCAGCGATTCGGACTGGGGGGTCATGGGAAAGACCGCTTCGGTCCTAAATCAGCTTAACATACCCTTTGATGTGACCGTTTCTTCCGCCCACCGCAGTCCGGAAAGGACGGCTGACTATGCCCGTTCGGCCCGGGCCAGGGGGCTTGGGGTGATCATTGCTGGGGCAGGGGCCGCTGCGCACCTGGCTGGCTCCATTGCGGCACTGACCACACTGCCTGTGATTGGCGTCCCAATCGATTCCTCCTCTCTAAAAGGGCTGGACGCGCTTCTCGCTACCGTCCAGATGCCCGCTGGTGTGCCGGTAGCCACCATGGCCATAGGAGCTGCCGGGGCAAAAAACGCCGCCGTATTGGCCGCCCAGATCCTGGCAACCAGTGACCCTCGCATCGAAGGGAGGCTGGAACAATTCAAAAAGGAGATGGCCAGCCAGGTGGCACAAAAGGCCGAAACCTTACGCAAGAAGCTGTAAGTCGTAAATCGAATAACGAAACAATGAAGTGCTGCGATATCCTTTCTGTGGACCCGGAATCTCCTGATCAGGACACAATCGGCAAGGCTGCCGCACTAATCAAGAAGGGCGGTCTTGTGGTTTTTCCCACGAGCAGCTTTTACGGCCTCGGGGCAGAGGCATTTAACGCTGAAGCTGTAAATAAAGTCTTTCGAGTCAAGAAGCGTGATCCCCGAAAACCCCTTCTTATCCTTATTGCCTGCCTGGCCGACCTTGCCCCCCTGGTCCGATCGATTCCAGGGACGGCAACGCGCTTAATGGAAACATTTTGGCCGGGCAGTCTGACACTGGTCTTTCATGCTGCAGATCCCCTTCCATCCAACCTTACCGGTTACACGGGAAAAATAGGTATACGCCTTGGTGGCTATCCGGTGGTCTCCGCCCTGGTAAAAGCCGTGGGAGGCCCCATCACAGGGACGAGCGCCAATCTTTCTGGAAAAGGCGGCTGCACTTCAGTCGCCGAGATAGATCACTACATCAAGGATCAGGTCGATTTGGTGCTGGATGCAGGAACGCTTGGGGGTGTGAGGGGATCTACCGTCGTGGACGTGGCAGTAGATCCCCCAAAGATCCTTCGGGATGGCGCGATCGATGCTGAAAACATATGGACAGTGCTGTCTTATCCTTAACTTTAGGCACTTTAGCCTAAAGTGATCGGTTCCAGGTTCAGGCCCGCCCTGGCGCTTCAGCTTAGTCTAAGCTACCAAGCCGGTAGTCCCGGTCTGGGCCAGGGGTTCAAGCCTGCCCTGGCGCGACTTGATATGCATTCTTGGCACGATCTCATTGAATGCTGCGCCAGAAGTTTCTACGCAATGGGACAGGAAAGCCAGG
>DAOVEU010000284.1:0-3721 GCA_030668805.1 Desulfobacterales bacterium | reverse complement strand
CAATAGGCTCAAGCAATTCTGACACTTTGAGGTTCTGGGAACCGGGCGCACCAGATTTTCAGGAGCGTTTAGCCTCCTTGAAACTTGCATACGATAGGGGTTTTGAAACAAGTGTCTCCTGTGAACCGATGTTAGACGATAATGTGGAGGACGTTATTGAAAAAGTGAGTCCTTACATCACAGATTCTATATGGATTGGAAAAGCGAATTACCTCGCAAGACGTTTGAGAATCAACGGTATCAGAGACAAAGAAACCATCGAAAAATCGAGAGAATTGATGAAGCTTCAATCTGACGGCAACATAAGAAGGCTATACAAAAGATTGCGCAAAAACAAACTTGTTAAATGGAAGGAAAGTATAAAAAAGATAGTCGGAATACCGATTCCGACTGAAAGAGGATTGGACGTTTAAATAACATAGGGAAATGTTGGGGACGCTCTTTAGTTCTCCAGTTTCTAAGTAATCCTTTTAGAGCCGGTTCATAAGGCAAGAAAGTCGAAAGAGCAATTGAACGTTGTAGCGGACCCATGGAACCTTTATCATATGAAATTATCCGATTTCCGTATAACATTACAAAATTATGATTATCCAGTTTAGGAATTCACATAAAATCCAAAACGGCGCTGGTCAAGTGTTTTTGAATCTGATATTTAGCCAGAAACCACACTAACTGGCTCGGCGGCGACTATACATTAAAAAACTTCATGTGATGGGGAGAATCTTATGAGAATTGAAATCAAGTACAGGTCTAGTGAGGGGCCTCACTTAATTGATCTTAGCGCGGATGAACTCGACCAGCTACGAAACGCAAGCGAAGTCTTTGTGACACAGAGTCATCCAGCTACGAAAAGCCTGCGTATAGAGGGAGTACCAGATGAATTGGAGCTCCTCGCAGCGGCACTATTGAACAGGGCGATAGAACTTCGGCGTCCAATAGATTAGCGCTCACGTAGGACATTTCTCGCCGAACCAGTCACTGGAGTGGGACCGGGCAATGGCGTGGCACTTTAGAAAAGCATCTTTTGATGAAAGTCATCGGCTCTTTCATAGGATTTCGGTCATTTTTGCCCGGCCCCTCAGTTTCGCGTTCTGCGTGTGAGAGTATTAGGGACGGAGAGTATTAGGGACGTTCTCAACATTTAAACTTTAAGTGCTATTGGGGACGGCTATTAGGGAACTATTAGGGGGCCTTGCTTTATGTTGCTGATGACTGATAACTTTAAATGTTGAGAACGTCCCTTATGTTGCCCTTATGTTGCCCTGGTTCATGATGGCAAGAAACTCGAAGATAGATGAAGATTGTGAGCAATTGAGCGTTGTAGCGGACCCGTGGAACCTCAAACTGAAACCTGCAAAACTGAAGTGGAAGTCCGGGACATCCATAAATAAGCAAATAACTCAACATGGCCAGCATTGATACGATTCTGTGATGAACAGAGATCTTATTTTTTACAATTTGCATCCATCTGGGTTCATCCGTGTCCCTAAAAACTTTACCAAAGTGTGGAGTACATGAAATTCCAGAACTGGAAGTGGCTTAAAATGCACAGGGAAGGTCAGTTCTTTGAGCGGAAGTCCTGTTATGACCGCTCAGGGAGGCAACCAAAGCGGAGGGACGCACGAAGCGTAGCGCGTGATGTTGCAGAGACCCTTGCGGCAATGGCCAATGCAGACGGTGGCACCTTAGTTTTGGGAATGGAAGACGATGGCAGACCAACTGGATTGGACTATCCGAAAGATCGTTTAGAAGTCATTTTGAGAGCAACCGAGCGGAATATCCGTCCACTGATCAAGACTCACCATCAATGGGCTAATGTAGACAACATCAAAGTCCTGGTATTTGAGGTGGACTGGAGCCAGGAAGTGCATCAATTAACCGACGGCCGTTATCTGCTTCGTGTTGGTGATCAGAACCTTCCTTTTCCTGCCTCAGATATCGCGGCAATGAAAGAAGGAAAGAGACGGCGGGCCACTGAAGCACAGTTCATAGGAGAAGCCTCACTAAATGAGCTGGATAAAGATCTTTTTGATCAACTGAGAGAGAAAACAGGCCTTGCACTCTCCGATGCGGGGATCCTTCAACATTACCGCCTGGCTGAACCGCGAAATGGACGGGTAGTATTGTCCTTAGCGGCTATCCTCCTTTTTGCGAAAGACCCCCTTCGATGGCATCCTGCCTGCCATATAGACTTCGTAAAGTGGGAAGGGACAGAACGGCGCTTTGGCGCTGAACTCAACGTGGTTAAACGTGTGCGGATCGAGGCCCCGCTTCTCAGGTTAATTGAGCAAACCTTCCAGACGATCTGGCCGCACATCCGCGAACGTCAGCGGTTGGTAGACCTGTTCTTCGAAGAGCGTTTTGAATATCCCGTATTTGCATGGCAAGAAGCTGTCATCAATGCTGTAGCTCATCGTGATTATGCCCTTGAAGGAACGCCCATTGAAGTCTGGATTTTTGATGACCGGCTGGAGTTACGAAGCCCTGGCGCGCTTGTGGAACCAGTTACTATTGAGCGCCTCGAGCGTCGTGAGCGAATCCATGCCTCACGAAACCCTCGTGTGGTCAGGGTCTTAACCGACATGGGCTATATGAGAGAACTTGGTGAAGGAGTACCTCGCATGTTTGAGGTGATGGAACGCGAAGGCTTAAAACCTCCTGAGTTTCACGTAGAAGGAGGGGCTATCTTTACGGTTATTCTCCACAACACCCCTGTTTACTCACCTGATACATTGCGCTGGCTAAAGCAGTTTGGAGAGGGCTTGAATCCAAATCAAAAACGGCTGCTGGCTTATGCTCACGGCCATGCCGGGAGATTTACAAGCCGGGCCTATCAAAAGCTTGTCGGTGTGGGAATTTATGCCGCATCGAAAGACATCAAGGACCTGATTCATAGGGGCCTTGTGCAATTGGAAAGAAAGGGCGGGCGAGTTTACCAATTGATAGATCCGGAAAAAATATCAGGATGGCCAAAAGCGCCTCGGGAGTTCCTTCAGATTGAACCTTTGCTCCGTGAGAAAGGATATGTAAAAAATGAAGATGTGAGGCAAGTTTTGGGTGTCTCACGAGCGCAGGCGACACGGTTCTTGCAGGATTGGGCAGCTACTGGATTTTTAACTTTACTGGGGAAAGGGCGTGGCGCACAGTATGTTCAGAAGGAAAATGCATCATTGTAAACATTAAATGAATCAGGCTAAATTGCCTTTGTGGCATTTTGAGAGAGAGGCATTTTACTACAGTGCTATACAAAATGAGGGTAGAGATGCGTCCTTAAATAACTCAATAACTCAACACAGCCAGCATTAAACCGATTCTGTGATGGAATTAGCCGTAGACTAATGTAGACCGATGGGGACGTAGATAAATAAGTAAGTATCATAACATCTAAAAATAACTAAGGAACCGACTTGCCGTTGCAATGGTTTAAGTTTGTGGGGATGCCCTTTAGTTTTACGGTTTCTAAGTAATCTTTTTAGAGCCGCTTCATGATGGCAAGAAAGTTGAGGATAGAGGCCTGCCCGCCACCTGCCCGCCATTGCCAGAGACCTGCCCGCCATTGCCGTGTGTGCTGGCATTGCAGTTGTCCGGCGACCGTGGCGCTGGCAGGCGGGTGCCGGCACATAAGCTGAATGCTGTCTCAGGCGTCGGCAGGCGGGTGGCAGGCGGGTGGCGGGCAGGTTACTTACATATTCACAACTCGTAATGGTTCCATTGAGGGTAA
>DAOVEU010000258.1:0-3947 GCA_030668805.1 Desulfobacterales bacterium | reverse complement strand
AGTATTCGAGTGGATGAAAGAAAATATAGGCCAGTCAGTGCAATCGAAAAAAAAGGAAGTCTTATCTTTAATGCGAAAAACGGAACAAATATGGGATCAAAATATGGCTATCGGTGAAGGCTGATTTTCATCACCCCAGTTAAAAACTAATCATCCAGGATCACGCCCCTACATAAACGCCCCTGCCAGCTCGCTTGATTTTACCCTGCTTGGATACCCGGAAAACGATATTCCTTATTTTCTTGTCTTCCATGCCAGTCTTTTTCATCAGCGTGGGAACGTCAACACCATTCTTCGATCTCTTGATAATATTGACGACCTGGTCGGTGGCAGTCAATCCAGCAGATTTCTTTGCGCTGGTTTTCTTCGCAGGAGTTTTCTTTGAAGTTTTAGCCTTCGCCTCGGGTTTCCGTTTCGCAGGAGTTTGAGGCTTTTCAAGCTTGGCCACCTTCTTTGCCATCGGTTCGGTCTTTCTTGTCATGGCTTTGAGCCCCCTGGTTACCGCCTGCAGATTCTTCTTCAGCTTTTTCATGACCGCTCTCCTCCTTAACTGGATTGTATAGGAATTCCCTTTTTCTGATTTTTTTTTGAGCGGTGCAGCCGCGTTATATAAAATCACGAAGCGATTTTATATCTTGATTATTCTGTAAGTCCTGTCTCACCGAAAGGACATAAGCGTTTATCCGGATGGAAACTAGATGGCGTCTTTCAACGCCTTGCCGGGTTTGAACTTCACAGCATTGTGTGCCTTGATTTTTATTTCTTCACCTGTGGCAGGATTCCGGCCTTTTCTGGCCTAGCGACGGACCCTTGAAAAGGTGCCGAAACCAACCAGCGTGATTTTTCCGTCCTTCTTTTTTAGGGCTTTGGTAACGCCGTCAACAAACGAGTCCAGGCCTTGTTGGCCGCAGCCTTGGAGATCCCCGCATCCTTTGCCATTTTGTCCACAATCTCTGCCTTTGTCATAACTCTTTCCTCCTCTGGTGTGGGTCAATAAGGGTTTTCATCGAAGCCTGTGGCTTCACAGAACATAACCTTTTGAAAGGTCAAGCAAAAATGTATGGTTTCATTGCCAAACCTTGTAATTTGACGATGATCGGGCTGGCCAAAGAGTTTCTTACAAAAACCGCAACTGCGACGGTCTCACAATCGGTTTTGACAATTGCTGCAAGGATGACGAATACTGGTTCGGTCTTGGGCAATGCAAGGAAGAGGAAGGGCAGCTTGCAACGTCAAAAGCCGAAGGCTTATGCCACTATATTGGTGAATATTGTTCAAAGGAGATTGATTTAGGATTTACCGAAATATGCATAGAGCATAAGAAAACGTATTGCTGTTTCAATTCCAAGCTTTCCCGGATCGTTCATGAACAGGGAAGGCCGCAGTTGCAGGGCGACATCAGCAACTGGGGCGACCCTGAAAACCCCAACTGCCGCGGGTTTACCCCGGAGGAGTTTCAGATGCTTGACTTTTCGAGAATAGACCTCTCTGAATGGTACGGCGATATCGAAGTTAAAGCGCAGGATGAGATAGAGAGCGAAATGCAGGAATCCATAGAAGGTTTTTACGATAAGTTCAGTGATTAGCCAAGCTCATGCAGGTATTGGATAAGGCCTCGCAGGAAGATTATCTATAGGACGAATTGAGGGGATCAGATGGGGGAGCATTGGGGGTTTGTTAGTCCTTTTTGAAGGGTCTCAAAATGCTTGACCCTATTTCACAGCCGCGCGGACGTTGTTGGGCAGAGAAGGCTTGATTTCCCTGGCTTCCTCTATCATATCGTTTTTTGGGTTCATTAGAAGAAATAGCTCACAACTCGGTGTATCTACGTCTGCCGTTTCCAAAGGCATCAAAGAAGCACTGAAAGAATAGTTCAACTTAGTTGAAAGGTCCCTTGTCCTAAAACATTGATCCTTTCGCGTCCCCATCAAGGGGATGAGGCGAGGAGGATAAGAATCGCCCAACTTAGGTGTCAGTATTCAAGATACAGCTTTGAGAAGCCTTCTTCCGGCTGAATGGGATATTTGCCATCAAAGCAGGCCAGGCAAAAGCTGTTCTGTTCGAGTCCGATGGCTTCAAGCATGCCGGGCAGGCTGAGATAGCACAGGCTGTCCAGGCCAACGAAGGTTTTCACCTCGTCCACGGTGTGCTGTGAGGCGATCAACTCGCCTTTCGTTGGAAAGTCAATACCGTAGTAGCAGGGATAACGGTGGGGCGGACAACTCACCACCATATGCACCTCCTTGGCCCCTGCTTCCCGCAAGGTCTTGATGCGCATCTTGCTCGTGGTACCTCGAATGATCGAGTCTTCGACAATCACGACACGTTTCTGATTCAGGATCTCTCGAACAGGATTCAGTTTGACCTTTACCCCGAAATCCCGCATCGATTGGACAGGCTCAATAAAAGTCCTTCCCACGTAATGGTTCCGGATGACTCCCATCTCCATAGGTATTCCGGACTCATGACAAAAACCGATGGCGGCATAGTTTCCCGAATCCGGAAAAGGCATGGCAAAGTCGGCCTCAAGGGGGTACTCCTGGGCCAGCTTCTTTCCGAGCCTCTTTCTCACGGCGTACACATTCTGGCCAAAGATATTGCTGTCAGGCCTGGCAAAGTAGATGTATTCAAAAATGCAGAGTGTCTTCCTCTGCTCGCCAAGAGGCTTCATTGACCTTAAGCCGTCTTGATCAATGATCAATATTTCTCCCGGATCAATATCCCTGATATACTGAGCCTCTATCAGATCGAGAGCGCATGTCTCAGAGGCGACAATATAACCCCCGTTGAGCATTCCCAGGCAAAGCGGACGGAATCCGTTGGGATCCCTGAAAGCTATGAGCTTATCTTCCGTCATCAAGACACAAGAATATGCCCCTTGAATCTCAGACACCGCCTTGACCATGGCTTCTTCCATGCCCCCTTGTATGTTCCGGGCCAGCAGGTGCATGATGATCTCGCTGTCCATGGTGGTCTGAAAAATGGAACCTCTCTTTTCAAGGTCTGCCCTCAGTTTTCCGGCATTGGTGAGGTTTCCGTTGTGGGCAATGGCTATGGTTTTGCCTGCATGGGAAACCACGAATGGCTGGGCATTCTTTAAAATGGAAGAACCGGTGGTGGAGTATCTAACATGTCCAATGCCTATGTGCCCAGGGAGGCCATTCAAGATCGGTTCGTTGAAGACCTCAGGGACAAGTCCCATCGCCTTATGTTCTCGGATCGACTTTCCCGTAGAGGTCACGATCCCGGCACTTTCCTGTCCCCGGTGCTGGAGGGCATAAAGCCCAAAATAGGTCAACTTCGCAGCATCATCGTGCCCAAACACACCGAAAACACCACAGGATTCTCTTGGTCCGTAGTCATTAGTCATTAGTCATTAGTTACTGGTTGCTGGTTGCTGGTGTAAATCAAAAGTGTTGGTTATTGAGTTCAATTGCCAGGTCTCAGTGTTCAGTATTCAGGTTTCAGGTTTCAGGTTTCAGGTTTCAGCTCTTCAAGTTTCTCGATCCTGACACCTGACACCCGAAACCTGACATCTTTTCCCCAAAGCTAAATACGCAGCAGACGGACATGAATTTTCTCATTGCCAACAGCCGTGATTTACACCCGCTGGTTGCTGGATACTGGTCATTTGCCATTGATGATTGACGATTGAATATTGGGTCTTTCTTCAGTGATTGGTCATCGTCCCCTGGAGTTTCAAGTTTCAAGTTTCAAGTTTTCGTTTACTCGTTACTACATACTGCCTACTGCCTACTGCCTACTGCTCACTGACCACTGACCACTGACCACTGACCACTCTCCTCATGAAACTCCTGAAGCGATCGCACCGTTAACCTTTGCTTCTTCATCGCCTCAATACCCATGGCCATGGCGCAGGCACCGGCGAGCGTGGTGGCATAGGGGATGCCGTAGCTCAGGACTGTCCGGCGAATCAGACGGGAACC
>DAOVEU010000033.1:0-10321 GCA_030668805.1 Desulfobacterales bacterium | reverse complement strand
ATGGCAAAGCTCTGATATTTCGGTGGCTCGGTTCCTTAAATCGGATATTGGTCTGATCAAAGGCATAACATCCTCCTATTCTTATTTTGACAATAAATTATCATAAAAATGATATTTGTCAATTGTTTTCGGCTAAACTTCAGTTTAACAGGGATAAAGCGGGACGCCCTTAAAAAACTAAGAAAGTCAATCAATTAGGTGATAATTATTGTCTCGTGCAATGGCCTCGCCCCTCTCAACAGCATACCCTACGCCTGGAATGCTGATTCCCAGATGCTTGGGACAGAACAGGGACGATCATGCGTTTCTTTCGATGTCGAGAAGCAGATGCTTTTCGGCTGACGCTTGATTGGTGCATGCCAAGTTTGTTGGCAACTGATGTGGTGCTGATCCCCAGTTCCTTTACGGCCCAATAGCAAAACAATCTGCGGGCTTTTACCCGCTGCGCTTCAACCGGGACGTTCGTGGAGACGAGAAAGAAGGGCTAAGGCAGGAATCCATAACTGTCCTCAATTCTCTAAACGGCATACGACATTTTTTCGTCAGAGATAATTCAACATAGTCAATGAATGTCTCATAGTTGCCCTAGTTCCTCTCCATGCCAACCACAAACGTGGTATAGATGTCATACCAAAACCCCATTGGGAAACCCAAAAGAGGCTGCAAAGATCTCGGTCTGATATCTGTGACTCAAAACATGGGTTGTCAAAACACAGATGTCCTTGCACCATTTCAGGGCTGGTAAGCTGGGGAAGATCAAGAGAGCTGGCAGGGGCGTTTATGTAGGGGCATAGTTTCTGGCCAATCTGATCTTCGACTTTCTTGCCATCATGAACCGGCCCTGAAAGGATTGCTTAGAAACTGTAAAACTAAGGGATGTCCCCAAACTTCCCCTCAACTGCTTTTTTGCTCATAAGGAGCAGTTATTCACTTATTTACGGACGTTCCCCATTGGCCCCCCATCTTCAGAACATAAAGAATCTGGAAAACTGTAGGGCGCCCCCAACCTGCTGTGATCATTGATTTCATGGCAAATGGAGCTCCTTGCAAAAGGTGGTAACGGGAAGAACTCTGACCCCCTTTTTCATGAAATCCCCAGCACCCTGGTGGACCTGGTAAAATTTTGGGATATTCGTTCTTTCCTTGAAATAAAAGAGGGACGGATTGATGTTCTTTTCTCCTGTCTTGCATTCAACCGCAAACAGGGGCTTCCCCTCTTTCAGTACAACAAAGTCCACTTCCCGCTTGTCGGTGTCACGCAGAAACCGCAGCTCCATGCCGTAGCCCTCGGTGTCTTCCATGAAATGACAATATTTCAGGAGATGGGATCCGATGAAATTCTCAAATCTCGGCCCCTGCTCAGGAATGATCGACCAGTCCCACAGATAGAGCTTCTGCTCCTTTTTCACGGCTCGAACCTTAGGTGGACCATAAGGCGGTATTCGAAAGCAATAGTACATTCTTTCAAAGATCTTGAGCCAACGCTCAACCGTTTCATGGGAGACTTCAAGCAGCTCTTTCAGATTCTTTACGGACAAGGGAGAGCCGACCCGGTTGGGAAGTTCCCCGGAAAGGAGTTCAAGGAGACTGATGTCCTTCACGTTTTCAAGGTCCCTGATATCCTCATAAATAACACGACGGGTCCTTTCCCGCTGCCATCTCCTCCAGAACCTTTCTTTGCCGCGCAGACAGGGCTCAGGAAACCCTCCGAACCTTAACAAGCTCCTGAAATCATCCATCGTAGGCTCTTTGTTCAGTTCCGTTAGGGAAAACGGGTGAAGCCGGTAATAGTGATATCTCCCTTGGAGGGAATCGCCACCTTTGCTGTAATAGTCCAGCCTCGCCGAACCTGTGATGATAAATGACACCTCGGATTTGTTCGTATCATAGAACCCCTTTAGGAGATTTCGCCATCTTGCAAACTTGTGGATCTCGTCCAGGACAATGCATTTCTGTCTTGCCGGCAATTCCCCCTTTAGCAGCGATGATCGTGTGGGGATATGATCCCAATTAAGATATGCGGGATGCTTTTCAGTGGGTTCGGACAGGAAAGTCAGGGCAAAAGTGGTCTTTCCGACCTGCCTGGGGCCGCCTACGAACACCATCCGATCCTTCAGATCCTCGCTGACAGGATTCTTCAGATATCGTTTATGTATGTTTTCCATAGCAAAATCAATATAACACGATTTTACTCATGAGTAAAGTCGAAAAAGCATGATTTTTTTATTTTCTGACGGATTCCGGTGTGCTGTCTGCTACTTGGCATGGTCAGACCCGCGCAAGAGGCGCGTTCATGGTAGGGTTGGCAGGTTGTAGGAGGATGTGGTTTTGAGATTCTCTCTCATTTTATTAAACCATGGCAACGGCTGGCTAGTTCTTTAGTTGTTTTTAGATGTTATGACACTTATTTATTTATCTACGTCCCCATTGGTCCTATTGTGTTTAAGCGGGTCAGCTCAAGAATTATGCTTTCTGCCAAAACGAAGGATTTGAAAACCCGCCAACTTTATGATATGCAATAAAATCTATAACAAAATCGTCAGCTTCGTGGTTCATAGATCGTGGTAAGCTATACGTAACAAATGCTGTTTTTTCTATTGATGTTACCCGATGGGCTTTTTTGTCTTAGGGGCAATTGGAGGATTCTCTGATGGCTAAGAAACCTACCTACGAAGAATTGGAACAAAGGGTCAAGAAGTTAGAAAAGGAAGCCGTTGACCGCAAGCAGGCGGAGGAAAAAATCAAAACTTATCAATTTATGGTTGAATCCGCCCATGATGCTATCTTTTTCAAGGACTTGAAAAGTCGCTATGTTATCACCAACGCCAAAACCGCAGAGATCTTTGGATTATCCAAAGAGAAAGTTATTGGAAAGAATGACTATGAAATAATGCCAAATAAAGAAGAAGCTAAGAGAAATATTGAAGATGACCAGTTTGTTTTCAAGACATGTGAGTCAAAAGAAATTACTAAGCACATGACTGGCGGAGACGGAAAAGAATACTGGTTCCAGGCCATAAAGGTTCCGCAATTTGATGATAAAGGAAATATTATTGGGCTCGTTGGCATTGCCCGTGACGTCACCGAGCAAAAGCTGGCAGAGGAAGCACTGCTGGAGAGCGAACAACGTTTCCGTTCTCTGGTGGAGACTACCAGTGACTGGGTGTGGGAAGTAGACCAGAACGCTATCTACACCTATGCCAGTCCGAAAGTCAACGACCAATTGGGATACGGGCCCGAGGAAGTCATTGGCAAGACGCCATTCGATTTTATGCCTAAAGGGGAGGCAGAAAAAATTCGCAAGTTTTTCAACGAGAAGGCTATTAACAAAGAGCCGTTCTATGGGTTGGAAAATGTGAATCGCCATAAAGATGGACATTTAGTAGTCTTGGAGACAAATGGAATTCCCATCTTTGATGAAAAAGGTCAACTAAAAGGATATAGGGGCATTGACCGCGACATCACCGATCGCAAGCGGGCCGAGGAAGAAAAAAAGAAACTTCAAGCTCAACTCCTCCAAGCTCAGAAGTTGGAGGCCATTGGCACCTTAGCCGGAGGCATTGCCCATGACATCAATAACGTGCTCATGGGTATCCAAGGGCACTCGTCTTTGGCGCTGCTGTATGCTGACTCCGGCCGTCCCCATTCTGAACATCTCAAGGGAATAGAGCATATGGTTCAAAGTGGGGCAGCTCTTACCAAACAACTCTTAGGTTTTGCCATGGGCGGCAAATATGAGGTTAAACCCACTGATCCAAACGAACTAATCGAGAAGAGTTCTGAGATGTTTGGCCGCACAAAAAAGGAGATAAAGATTCATAGAAAATACCAGGAGGACATCTGGCCGGTCGAAGTAGATCGGGGGCAGATTGAGCAGGTGTTGTTAAACCTCTATGTCAATGCCTGGCAGTCCATGCCGCGTGGGGGAGACCTCTATATTGAAACAAGCAGCGTCGTGCTTGACAAAAACTATACCAAGCCTTTTGGTGTGAACCCTGGCAATTATGTCAAGATATCTGTAACCGACACCGGAGTGGGTATGGATAAGGCTACCCAGCAAAGGATATTTGACCCGTTTTTTACCACCAAAGAGATGGGCCGTGGAACAGGCTTAGGTCTTGCCTCCGCTTATGGGATCATCAAGAATCATGGTGGCATCATCAATGTTTACAGTGAAAAGGGTGAGGGAACCACCTTTGACATCTACCTGCCAGCTTCGGAGAAGGAGGTCACAACAGAAGAAAAGAAGCTGGCTGACGAGATCTTGAAGGGTACGGAGACTGTTCTTCTTGTAGATGATGAGGCTATGATTCTTGATGTTGGCGAGGAGATGCTGAAAGAAATGGGCTACAAGGTCTTGCTGGCCAGGAGCGGGAAAGAAGCGGTAAAAGTTTACGGGAAACACAAGGACGAGATTGATCTGGTCATCCTCGACATGATCATGCCGGATATGGGCGGTGGCGAGGCTTATGACAGAATGAAAGAGAACAACCCCAAGGTAAAGGCCCTTCTTTCAAGCGGCTACAGCATAGACGGCCAGGCCACCGAGATCTTGGAGCGCGGCTGTGATAGCTTTATTCAGAAGCCGTTTAATATGAAGGAGCTGTCTGGGAAAATAAGGGAGATTCTGGGAAAGGAATAGGCTTGAACTTAGCTCCGCTTCGCTCCGCAATTGGAATACTGGAATGATGGCCCGCCCTGGCGCGATATGAGAATAATAAGCGGTGCCATGTAAAAACCCGGTCTGGGCCAGGGAATGGTGGAATAATGGGTTTATACTGCATCTGGTTGAAAAATATCATCATTAATGCGATAAATGATTTATGGTTTCTCCTCTTTCGACCGAGAACCCTACGCCAGGGGAGCTCATTTGCAACCGCCTGGCCAGTTCTCTAAGCGACAGCCCCAAACTCACTGACTGCCCAAAAGCAGAAAAGACTCCTTGCCTTGACTTTTCGTTGCTGCTTACCCTTGACGGCTTCGTAAAAAGTCCAACTTCTGCGTTGCGCTGCATCCTTCGTCACTGCGGCGTACCATAAGTACGCCTCATTCCTCAGGATTTGCGCGTCTTGAATTTGGAGCTTTTTACTTTGCCGTCTAATTCGGAATTTTTACGAGACCATCACCCTTGGGAATATCTTTCGACGCTCGATTCCACGGATCATGGGATCATGATGTGATGCGGGACACCGGGTGCCTGCCCGCCATCGCGAGGCTCAGGCGATGCGGGCGGGCGTCAAGGCGGGCTTGTCTTGGCATGGGATCTATTTCGCATTTACGCTTTCCCTTGTCAACTTAATTTTTTACCAGCGTCCCCCATTCTTCCCGAATGGCCGAATGAAGCCGAAAACGAGGTCGGACCAAGCGATCTGGTTTAAATAAGTACCTCCATTCTCAACCCGAGTTGTTTATTGATGTCCCCTTCTCCGATTCGTCCTCTATTCTTTCTCCTTTTTCTCTTCATCTCGGTAAGCTTTCAGAAACTCTTGCTTGGCTTGTTTAAGCTCTTCAAGGATACTCTTGGCACGTCTTTTCATGATCTTATGCGCCTCATCAACGATTCGCTCTGAACCTTTATCCATGGTCTCTTCATCAGGGGTCGGCAAACCAACGCGCTTGAGCCTCCATTTAATAAGTCCTTTGGTGAGTCTCTTTTCCGCTGAACGGAAGTTTTTGCCTAACGATGACTCGTCGCGCTTTCCCATTCTCTTCTCAGGAGCTCCTCGTTATGTAAAATCGGGGTCAAACCTCTCATCTTGACAATCCACCATTTTCGGACAGAGCGCAAGCGCAATTTGTCACATCAAAAGATCTAACCCTCATTTCTCTCAGCTGCTTTTAGCTTGTGGCACTCATAACCTCTGCAATACTGTGGCCGATAAGGATAAATACTGCACCCCTCACCGGGCTCAAAATACCAGCACCCCTTGCAACACTCTTGGCATCTGATGCAAAATTGCTGTTTTTCGGTAGAATTATGTTTGTTGTAATTCTTGTCGTATTCTCCAAAAAAAAGGGGCATAAGGGTATTCATAGTAACATTCTGCACAATAGGGGGCATCATCGGCCTCGACGTCAAAAAAGGCGGCCTCGTCTGTTAGAGTTTCTCCACATGCCGTGCATTGGCAGTATTCGAGGTATTTCTGTTCCATGGTTCACCCTTTCCTCAATGCCCTAGTCAGGCGCACCCCGTCAGGGCGAGACAACTCCATTTGTCAAGAAGAAAGATTTGACTCTTTAGCTCTGATGCCGTTCCAGTTCGTGGTTTTCTCGGCATGCAAACCGAATGGCATACCTAATTCAGATTATCAAGTTAAATAGTTAAGAGCGTCCCCTTTTGTATGCCGCTGCAATGAAAAGAGAACAATTGACAGGCCAAGCATGTTTCTTGCAATCTTACCTTGCTATCCACTCAACCCGAACTAATGATTCCACCTTTTTGAACTCAGGATCTCCAGTGACCACCTGACCCCCACTACTTCGTGCCAATGCTATGGCGAACGCGTCAGCATAAGATACCGCGTAATGCGCCTTGACATGTGCAGCTGCAAAGGTAAGGCCCCGGTCTGCGTCTGCCACTCGAATAGGCAATTGATCCACAGTCGCGATGGCCTTATGTGTTGCCATAATACCGCGTTCACGTTCTGTAATATACAGTACCTCTCCATAGTTAACTATCGAAAGCCATATGTCGGCTTGCCCTGATTCGGCCCGCCGCAGAATGGATCGCACATCTTCACCACCCGCCTCTTTTTCAAGGTAAGCCAGAAGAGCGAAGCTATCAAGGATGTACGTCAGGCGATCAATGTTCTTCACGCTCAAGTTCCCTGGCCCGCTCGTGGAGCAAAGACTGCACCAGTGAAGTCTTGCCTTTTAGTATACCTTCTCCATCTCTGACCGGATCGGTCAACACCGGGAGGATGCTCAAAACCCCGCCGTAATCTACAACACGGACTTGGCTACCAGGACGCAAATGATATTTTCTTCTGTATTCTGCTGGGATGACAATCCATCCCTTGGACGAAACAGTTGCTACAGCCATAAAGATACCTTTCTAATTGTTATACATTTGAAATAGATTGTATAACACAAACTCCTGCAAAAGGGAAGCATTACCTGTCTGTTAATTGTCATTTGGCGCAAGGCTTCACTTCGTGTCAGCCACCATTGTCCGCATAAGCGCTAACTTAAAGGGCAAATCGCTCATGTCCCCTTCGTAAAATCCCCCCTGCCCCCCCTTTTCAAAGGGGGGAAGTATAGATGTGGCCTTAAGTTAGCGCCTATGACCATTGTCCGAGCTTTCACCTCCACCTAATCCGCCGCAGAAGGCGTGACCAGGAAATGCTTGATGTATCTTGGATCGAGATCCTTCACGGAAACTGATCCATATTCCTTTTCAAGCTCGCCAAAGAGGCGTTCAAAGGTTTTGCCCACTTGGCTTAGAATCTCATCGATAGCCTGATCAGATCGCATTTGAAGCCAGACCAAAAATGCCTGTTTCATTTTTGTGTCCACCCGATACGGCCTTGCTTCTTTTACCCAAAGATTTCTGAAAAAGATCTTCAATTCCTCGATGCCAAGGGACTTTGTTTCTTCTGGTAGGCCCAGGTGGTGTCTGACCCAGCAGGTCAAAAGAAGATTTTTGTAAGTAACCGGGTGATAGGCTTGAACCGGGTGAACGACAGCGGTTTGAGCAAACAGCAGAGACAGGAGGTGATCCAGGGTCATGATCTGATCAAGGGCTCTGTGGCAGCGTGTGATCTCTTCTAAGGTCTTAAACTCACGGTATGGCTCGCCCTCAGAAAAACCTGTGTAAAAAAGAGGCCGTTTTCTGAGTAGGCCTTCCAGTATTCCCTCCCAGTAATCCCCCCAGAAGCTGAGCGCAAACGACTCCCTGACGAACCAGCTTTTTTTGAGCCATTTTTCTGTGTTCCATCGGAGCTTCAGGGCAGCACCATAACCTACGCGAAAGACGTGGTGTAAAGGAAACTTTTGAAGTAAGCGAGCAGCCTTATGTGGGTCTCCGCCAGTCACTTTTTCGAGGCCAATACCCAAATATCCACAAGCCTTTCTTACCACATCCGCCAGGTTTTCTTTGTCCCGGATCATAAGGCCATCTGCTGAAACAATCTGGTTGCACATTGCAGTAAATTCCATCTGAAGTCGTTCCAGAATATGACCATGTTCTATGCGTTTCAAAGAGTTGTAAAAAAGGTCCTGATCCTGGATAAGCAGTGATGTGGAGGCAGGTACGGGCTGAGGGGGCTGTTGTTCTTGTGTGACTTTGCGGAGCTCAGGCTCCTTTTCAAGAAGGCTTTGTGGGTCAAAATACTGATAGATCCCGATGGCCTCCTCAAAGGGGAGGAAGCCCTTTTCAGCCAACCGCACATTTCTGAGTCTGTATATGTTCTCTTCCACTTCTGTTGGCAGGACCCCGGCCAATTCCAGCAAGACCTCACGAAATCTGCTGAGGTTGTGCTGCGCAAGTCGCTCAAGGAACTGCCTGATGGTTTGTTCGTACTTTTCATGCTTGATCCGAATATAGAAGAGACCGTCCAGGCTGAAATACCCCTCACCGAAATCGGATGGCGATTCATCCTCTTCCATTATTCTGACCTCGATGTGCTTGAAAAGATGGAGCTCGATAAGCTCGATATGCTCGCGCAGTCCCCAGATCAGGAACCTCTCCGGGTCTGCCTCGAGCAGAAGGTGCAGCCAGCGATTGACCGAATCGATTTCCAGGCGGTCCTTTGTCCACAGCTCCAGGTCCAGCAGATACTGCCACTGATCATTGGAGGCAAGGGACAGGATCGGAAGGGCATCCTCAGGACCAATCTCCTGGATAAGCCAGAAGAGATCTTCTTCGGCCAAGGATTGCACCAGTGTAACAGGTCTGGGCGACTCAAGAATCAGTTCAAGGGCCTTCTTACCCGGGAGCCTCAAGAGGTCTTTGGGGCTGATGAGCGCGAGTTTCTTCTGTTTCTCAGGTGGCTGATGTGTGAGTTTTTTCATGACAAGTGCCTAAGCTCACTTTCTTCGATCCGCCTGGCGTCTGACCACAGGCCTTCAAGGTCATAGGAAATCCGTACCGGCTCATAGAAGACGTGAATGACCACATCGCCATAGTCCATAAGGACCCAGTGTCCTTCTTGGAGACCTTCTACACCCAGAGGGTTGATCCCTTGTTTCTTTAAGTCGTGTTCTATAAATTCGGCAATGGCCGAGACCTGGCGGTGGGACCGGCCGCTGCATATGATAAAGGTGTCCGCAAAGGACGTCAATTCGTGCACATCAAGAACGACTACATCAAATGCCTTCATAGCAAGGGCTGCTTTCACGTAAGGGTCAAGAGTCGGCTCGTAGGGTAGCGTCATCGGTAGAGTCCCTTTTTGTTAATAAAGCCCTGGATCACGTCGGGGACGAGGAAACGGATGGAGCGACCCCGTCTGATCCATTCTCGTATCTCGGTGGCCGAAATATCCAGGTAAGTGATATTCAGACAGAAGATGGTGCACCACCGGGGGTGGCTGTATCGGTTGGATATGGGATCGTATTGATACTCTGCAGATATCTGGGTGTGGATAAAGTCCTCCAGGCTACGCAGCTTCGAGCGGGGACGGGTCATCAGAATGAAATGAGCAGTCTCAAAAAGCCCCTGATACGACTTCCATGTGGTGATTTCCGAAAAGGCATCCTGGCCGACAATAAAATGGATGTCACTTTCAGGACCAAACTGCTCCTGGAAGTATCGCAAGGTCTCGATCGTGTATGAGAGGCCGGGACGAGCCAGTTCTACGTCAGAGGCCTCAAGGGAGGGCTCATCCTGTATGGCCAGGCGGACCATCTCCAAACGATCCTCAGCATTGGCCACATGATCGGCCCTCTTGTGAGGGGGGTGGGCTGATGGGATTAACAAGAGTCTGTCCAGGTTGAAAGCCTCTCGGACCTCTACCGCAGCCCTGAGGTGGCCCAAGTGGATCGGATTGAAGGTACCCCCAAAAAGGCCTAATCGCACAAATACATCCTAAGCCGGATAAACCGGAACCAAAAAGAAGTGCCTAAAGTTGAGGAATGCACCTCCGGCGCAACCTGTTTTTGAGACTGACCACGCCGAACCTGCCCGCCATTGCCATGTGTGCGGCATTGCAGCTACCCGGCAAGTCAGGCGTTGGCAGGCGGGGGCGTGCACATTAACCCTGGCCCAGACCTGGCTTGTAATCATAGTAGCCTGACCGAGACATACAGCATGCTAAAAGCAAGGCAGGCCGATCCGACCAGGTAGCACCAGGGCGGGCTTTAGCTCACTTTAGGCACTTTAGCT
>DAOVEU010000375.1:0-2908 GCA_030668805.1 Desulfobacterales bacterium | reverse complement strand
AGACATTGATGGAGCCATTGAAGAGTTTAGAAGGGCCCTGGCCGTAGATCTTCAAAATGTGAATGTCCGTAACAGTCTAGGCGTTTGTTACGGCGTGCAGGGCAAGTTGGATCTGGCTATTGATGCCTTTGAAACAGCCATCCGTCTTGATCCGGAAGATGTGATGGCCACATACAACCTGGGCCTTGCCCACTTTAAACAAGGAGATGGGCAAAAAGCACTTAGCCTGTTCCTTAAGGCCTACAGCCTCGACGGAGACAACCCCGAGGTGGCCTACCAGATAGCCGTGTGCTATCGAGAGAAGGATCAAACCGAAGCGGCCCTTGAGTATCTCGCAAAAGCCGCCCAGAACACGCGCAAAGGGGGACATATATTCCAGGCCCTGGGAGAGTGTTATCTCGAAAAAGAGATGCTTAAGGAAGCTGCCAAGGCGTATGAAAAAGCAATTAGACATAACCCAACCGATCCGAAAAGCTTGAGCGATCTTGGTCATCTGTATGGGGCCCTGGGTGAAAATATGGAAATTGCCATTGTCCTGTGTCGAGAGAGCACCAGAATTGATCCAAACAATGGGCTTTACCGATACCGGTTGGGCAAGCTCTACCTGCAAAGTAAGGATTATGAAAATGCTTTAGAGCAGCTCAAAATGGCAGCCGAGAATGGAGAGGATTGCAGTGATCTCATACGGGAAATCGTGAATCGTGAAAGGAAGTGAGCTAAGTTGTAGGGGCGACTTTATGTCGCCCGGCAAATGACTTCGGGCGAGGTAAACTCGCCCCTACAGCCGCAAAAGCGAGGAAACGGACTAACGTCACACAGTAGAATTAGGCACTTTAGTTCACTTTAGTTCACTTTAGGCACTCCGTTGAATGAATAACGAATTGGGACAACACTCATGAAAAACATTGTCTTAAGAGCATTTGAAGAAAGCATTCGAGTCAAGGAACGTTTTGTCAAAGAGAATGTGGACGGGCTTGTGACAGCAGCCCGACGCCTGGCCACCTGCTTTGCTGGTGGCTACAAACTCCTTATCTTTGGCAACGGAGGCAGTGCCGCTGATGCCCAGCACATTGCGGCAGAATTTGTAAACCGTTTTACCGTGGAGCGCAAACCTCTGCCTGCGCTGGCCCTGAGCACCGACACGTCCATTTTGACCAGTATTTCCAATGATTATTCCTTTGACGAGGTCTTTTCCAAGCAGATCAGAGCCCTTGGGAGAAAGGACGACATTGCCATGGGGATCAGCACCAGCGGCAACTCCAGGAACGTGATTCTTGCCGTGGAAACGGCCCGCGACATGGGCCTTCACACCTTGGGCTTGACGGGGTGCGGCGGAGGCAAGCTGGCTGATTGTTGCGACCTCTCCTTGACGGTGAATTCGCGGGCAACCCCACGCATCCAGGAAACCCATATCACAGCAGGACATATTCTGTGCGAACTAGTGGATCGAATCCTTTTCCCTGAAAGTTTCATGGAAACTTAATTGCTGTATCAATATCAGAAATCTCTCGCCCGCTCCTTGCAGTCGCTCGAGATCTCAGAGAGAAAAGACTTTGTCTGATTTTTTGAGAGGAAAAATCAGACAAAACACTCAGCCCCTGTCGGGGCATGTAACTATTTCGTATATCCCGAGCAACGCGAGGGTCGCAGTTTGAGCTAAATTCTCCTCTCAAGAATTTAGCTCAAGAACTCTAAGGCTCTGTGAACTCTGTGAGAGACAAAAATACCCTGCGCTCATTACGAAAAAGTTTGTTGAAGGCACTCTCCCGTGCATAAACTCAAACCCATAGACGTGTCGTCATTAAAGACTTATCCACTGACATCCCGGAAAAGCAAGGTGGATCGGACGGATTTTGCTCGTCCATGGAAACCTGAGGGGTCCCTGGAAGATTTCTTGGACCGCCTCCCCAATATCCTGGCAGTCAAGGATTTTAAGGCGGTCGTCTCAGCTATTGCAAAGGCCTATAAGGGTGGCAAGAATGTGGTGCTGGCCATGGGTGGCCACGTTATTAAGGTGGGTCTTAACCCTGTTGTCATTGACCTGATAAAGCAGGGCGTCATCACAGCTATTGCCATGAACGGGGCAGGCATTATACACGACCTTGAGGTCGCCATGATTGGCAGGACCTCTGAAGACGTTCTCGAGGGACTGGAACATGGAGCCTTTGGCATGGCACAAGAGACTGCGGATTTTTTGAATCGTGCCATTTCAAAGGCTGGCAAGGAGGATTTGGGGCTGGGTCAGGCCGTAGGACAGGCGATTATCGAAGAGAATCTCCCTTTTGGCAAAGAGAGCATCCTTGCAGCGGCAATACAGCTTCAGATTCCTGCAACCGTCCATGTAGCGATCGGAACTGACATCATTCACATACATCCCGGATTCGACCCCGAGGCTGCGGGCAAGGCAACCCATCTCGATTTCAGGCTCTTTGCTTCGGTGGTCGCAACCCTGGAGGATGGTGTTTATATGAATGTCGGCTCAGCAGTGATCCTGCCCGAAGTCTTTTTGAAAGCACTTACCCTGACTCGCAATATGGGACATAAAGTAGAGCGATTTACGGCCGTGAATATGGATTTTATCCGGCACTACCGCCCCACGGCGAATGTAGTCGAGCGCCCGACCAGCATGGGCGGGGTGGGCTATACCCTCATCGGTCACCATGAGATAATGTTTCCCCTCCTTGCAGCAACCGTGGTTGAGAAAATCGGCGGGGTGTCTAAATGATGGAATACGTTCCCACACAGAGCGTAGGAACGAGATGGCCGAGGGTGTAAATCAAGATTGTTGGTTATTGAGTTCAATGGCCAGGTGTCAGTGTTCAGGTTTGCGGCTTACGCCTTGAGAACAGTACAGCTCTTTAAGTTTCTCAATCCTGACACCTGAAACCCGAAACCTGACACCTTTTCC
>DAOVEU010000411.1:0-2582 GCA_030668805.1 Desulfobacterales bacterium | reverse complement strand
TGAATGTTCGGTATTGGATATTCGTTTTTCATTCGACGTTGGACGTTCGATGTTGGACGTTCGATGTTCATCTTTCAAAACAATTCCGCACGGCATAAATGTAACCTGTGAATGTTTACAAAACAACTTAGCGCTTATGGGGTGCTGGTCCTGGCCTGCCACAAGGACAACTACAAGTCACAACAGGGAAACACCTTTAGTCCCTTTGATCACACTCCCGCCGTTGACGAAGGCATCCTTTGGTGCTAAAAAGAGCCCATCCACCCCCTCCCCAGCCCTCCCCTCTCCCTCCGGCGCGCGTGTAGGCCCTACGGGCCGGAGGGAGAGGCGTAGGCTACCAGCCGGAGGCCTTGAAGGGGGAGGGGGGGTGGGGGTATGGATAGAGAGGCGTTGTGTCAGGCAAGAACATTTTTGAAAAGATCCTGGAGGCACACGGGATAAGTCCGGCACCAAGGCCCGGTGAGCCCTTAGAGCTTCCGATTGACCAGACCCTTACCCAGGATGCCACAGGGACCATGGCATGTCTCCAATTTGAGGCACTTGAGGTGCCCCGGGTTGCCACCAAGAGATCGGTCAGTTATGTGGACCACAATACCTTCCAGGCCGGCTTTCAAAACAGCGATGATCACCGATTCCTGCAATCCTTTGCAGCCAGGTACGGTATTATCTTTTCCGGGCCTGGCAACGGGATCTGTCACCAGGTTCACCTGGAGCGCTTTGGGGTTCCGGGTGACACCCTTTTAGGCTCTGACAGCCATACATCAACAGGAGGGGGCCTTGGAATGCTGGCTATCGGAGCCGGGGGGCTGGACGTTGCCATGGCGATGGCAGGTCACCCCTTTTGCCTGACCTGTCCGGAGGTGGTCCTGGTACGGCTGGAGGGGGCACTCTCTCCCTGGGTCACAGCCAAGGACATCATTCTGACACTGCTACAGCGCGTCTCGGTGAAAGGTGGCGTCGGAAAGGTGTTTGAATATGGAGGCTCTGGTGTGGCCACGCTATCCGTACCCGAACGGGCCACGATTGCCAACATGGGTGCGGAAACTGGTGCTACGAGTTCCATCTTTCCAAGTGATGAAATTGCCTTTCGCTTCCTAAGATCGCAGGGAAGAGCAAGAGACTTCAGCCCCCTTTCCGCAGACCCTGATGCACCCTATGCTGAGGTTCTGACTGTAGACCTCGGCGAACTGGAACCCATGGTGGCCCAGCCCCACATGCCGGACCGAGTCTGTTCTGTAGGAGAGGTTGCCGGGCTGAAGCTGGATCAGGTGGTCATAGGGAGTTGCACCAATTCCTCCTACATGGATCTGACCACTGTGGCAGCTATCCTGAAAGGAAGATCCGTCCATCCAGAGACAAGCCTTGTGATAGCACCAGGCTCCAGGCAGGTACTGGCTGCACTGGCTGAAAGCGGGGCTTTGGACGACATCATAAAGGCCGGTGCCCGGATCCTTGAATGTGCTTGCGGTCCCTGCATCGGTATCGGGCAATCTCCGCCTACTGATGGTGTGAGCCTCAGGACATTTAATCGAAATTTCAAGGGGCGAAGCGGAACCCAGAGCGCAAAGCTCTATCTCTGCAGTCCGCAGGTGGCTGCGGTCTCTGCCCTGAAGGGTGAACTCACGGATCCAAGGTCGTTTGGCGAACCAGCCATGGTTGACATACCCGAAGTTTTTCCGGTAATTGACCATCTCTTTGTGCCGCCTTCGGATCATCCTGAGGCTGTGGAAGTCGTGCGGGGACCCAACATCAAGCCCCTGCCCAGAGGTCAGACCATGCCTGAAACCCTCAAGGGGGAGGTGTTGATTTGCCTGGGAGATGACATTACCACAGACGACATTATGCCAGCAGGTGCCCATATCATGTCCTTGCGGTCCAACATACCGGCTATTTCCGAATACGTGTTTTCACATCTTGATCCTGATTTTGCCAAAAGAGTTAGGGACAGGGGGGGTGGATTCATTGTGGCTGGCAGGAACTACGGCCAGGGTTCCAGCCGGGAACACGCGGCCTTAGCACCCATGTTCCTGGGAATCAAAGGGGTGATAGCGCACTCCTTTGCCCGGATCCACAGGGCGAATCTCATCAATTTCGGCATTCTTCCCATGACCTTTATAACAGATGACGAGCTTGAGCAAATACAGCCCGGCGACCAACTCGTCATTGAAGGTGTGAAAAGGTCGTTGAAAAACAGCACAGCCCTTCGTGTTCTGAATACAACCAGGGGCAGGGCCTTTGAGGTGTGCATCGATTTGGATCCAAGAGAAAAAGATGTGATAATGGCGGGCGGACTTCTCGAGTTTCTTAGACTGCAAAGGGATTAACTCAAATCCGCAATCCAAAATCCAAAATCCAAAATCATACTGTGAGGTCATTATGCTTCATCTAATGAGAAAGCACGCCCGGTCCTGGCTTATTAAACTAGCTCTGGGTGCTATTGTCGTAGTTTTTGTCTTTTGGGGGGTCGGGAGCTATCGGGCCCAGAGAGGGAACCGGATTGCGGTTGTAAACGGAGCACCCATTGTTCTTGAGGAATTCCGCGGAGTCTACGATCAGTTGCTGGAGGCATACCGAAGACAGTT
>DAOVEU010000171.1:0-5236 GCA_030668805.1 Desulfobacterales bacterium | reverse complement strand
GGTCGTATCAAAAGGAAATAGAATATGACAAACATCAGGATCAGTGGGGCGAAAGCCCCGAATCCGCCACCCTCTCCGGATGTGCCCCCTCCCGTGCCCATAGCATAAACAATGTCGATCAAGATAAATACCTCCTTTGTTATTGATGATTGTCGATTGTCGATTGATGATTGTCGATTGTCTTTTTCAATCATCAATCGAAAGATTCACAATTTCCGATCATCGATCTTTCTTTCACCTTTGAGCTATATATGGCCAGGTTCATTCAAAAACGCGGGCAAAGATGGTGTTCACATATCTTAGCTGGGCCTTTACATCAAAGAGTGTTTCAATATCCTGGGGTTTCAAGTAATTTCGAATATCCGAATCATTAAGGACAAGTTCTTTAAAGTCCTTTTTTTTCTTCCACGCTCGCATGGCATGTTTTTGAACCATGTTATACGCTGCTTGCCGGCTTACACCTCGCCTGGCTAAGGCAAGGAGTATCTGCTGAGAAAAAATAAGCCCTCGGGTAAGTTCCAGGTTTTGCTGCATGCGCTTGGGGTAGACGACCAGCTTGCGTATGATTTCTGTCATGCGGCTCAGCATGTAGTCAACCAAAATAGTGCTGTCAGGGATGATTACCCTTTCCACAGAAGAATGGCTGATGTCTCGCTCATGCCAAAGGGCCACGTTATTCAATGCGGCAGACGCATTGGAGCGCACCAGCCTTGCCAGGCCGGAAAGATTTTCTGATGAGACCGGGTTGCGTTTGTGTGGCATGGCAGAAGAGCCTTTTTGCCCTTTTGAAAAAAATTCCTCCGCTTCCAGGACTTCTGTCCTTTGAAGGTGCCGAATTTCCACTGCCATTTTCTCCATGGTCGAGGCGATGATGGCCAACGTGACAAAATACTCGGCATAACGATCTCGCTGGATGATCTGTGTGGAGACAGGAGCAGCCTTGAGCCCCAGTTTTCGACACACGTAAGCTTCCACTTTTGGCGAGGTGTTGGCAAAGGTGCCAACGGCTCCTGAGATTTTACCCACGCTGACGGTTTCCATCGCCTGTTCCATTCGCCTGCGGTTTCGGCGCATCTCATCGTACCACAGGGCCAGCTTGAGACCAAAGGTGATCGGTTCGGCGTGGATGCCATGAGACCGGCCCACCATAACGGTGTCTTTGTGAACGATGGCCTTTTTTTTCAAGGTGGCCAGCAAACGGTCACAATCTTTTAAGATGATCTTGGATGCCTGGCGCAGCCTGACTGCCATAGCCGTATCCAGAATATCCGAAGACGTGAGCCCTAAGTGTATATACCGTGCATCCGGGCCAACGGTCTCTGCCACATTGGTCAAAAAGGCGATCACATCGTGCTTGGTTTCGGCCTCAATGGCATCGATCCTTTCAATGGAAAAATGCGCTTTCTTGCGGATGTTTTGTGCTGCTCTCTTGGGAATTTCGCCGGTTTTTGCCAGGGCGTCACAGACTAAAATCTCCACCTGAAGCCACGTCTGGAATTTGTTTTCCTCCGTCCATATGCGCCCCATGGCCTCACGTGTATATCGTTTGATCATTTTATTCCGTTGAGTCCGTTTAGCCCGTTAGGCCCGTTGACCCGGCCAAACACCAAACACCAAACAGCCAAAACCGGCTAAACGGGCTAAACCGGCCAAACCTATTTAATGCTTGAACGAAAACCCCCTAAATCACAGTTTTCCTGTCATTGCGAGGGAGGTACGACCGAAGCAATCTCCTGGAAATAAAGAGATTGCCACGTCGCTTGTTCCTCACTCCTCGCAATGACAACTCGCAATCAAGGGTTTTCGTTCAGACACTATTTAGCTACTGTACAGCCGGCAACCACAGAGTCTCTCCGTCAAACTCGATTCGATTGACGTCTTTGTAATCAATTCTGTCCAGGAGGGCAAATACGCTATCCATATTGTACACAACTATCTTGCTCAAGGAATAAATAAGATGTAGATCAGTGTCGAGTGTACGCTCCTTGAGATTATAGATGTGAACCAGGTTTTCTGAAAACTTCAAGATCTTGCCCACGCCGGAGCTGTAGCCCAGACGGTCCGGCTCGTCAGCTAAAGGGGAAAGGTGTATTCCCTTGTGGTCATAATAGTCGCTTAGCAGGTTAAAGTGTATGTCCCATATGTTCTCGGCGGGCTGAACTACATGAATCCCGAACGTATCATGCTTTCTGGACGTTGTTTCGGCCACCAGATCCGTTTCCAGGATCTCTCCCAGCTTGAGTCGCACCTCATCCAGGATTTTCTGCATGCGAACGGTCTCTTTTCCCACCTTGATCGACTCGTCCGGCTTAACGATCATGTCGATGCTTTTGTCAACGCCATACAGTGCCTTGCGTTTTTCCATTAAGGCAGTCAATGCCTTATCGCTCTTTTCTGTTAGCTTGTCGTAGTCAATGACCTTCTCAGAAGGAATGGGCATCCTCTTTTCTAAACCAGGAGAAAGCGCACCCTCGGGTTGTTTTGTGGGTTCTTCGGGTCGCGTCAAAACAAGCCAAAGTCCAATCCCCATCAAGACGATGCAACATGCAGCTATAAACATATGCTTGCCCATCTTAGACGGCTTTGCATGTGGTGAAATTCCGTCAGCCACGGGGGCTTCCTCCTTCAACCCTAAGACGGCCTGTTGTCCAAACAAAAATCCCTAACTTGATAGTATAGGAATTTTCTTTTACTGCCTTGTAACTATTCGTCAAAGGCCTGCCCTGGCGCGACGTGCTCAAATCAATCTACTAAGCCTATAATCCAGGTCTGGGCCAGGGGTTGAGGTTGTGCAGCTCGTTTCGGTGCTCGGTTTACGTCAAACGGCCCGCCCTGGCGCGACAGAAACTGGAGAATACCACGGAGAGAAAAACCCGGTCTGGGCCAGGGTTTTGAAAAATGACGCAACCGATAGCCGCTAAACGTAACGAGCAGCGTAACCGATAGACCATAGACGTTAACTTTAATTAATTACAGGATTAGAAACTGGGTGTCAACACTAATCAGGTCGCAAGCCTTCTCACGCCAGCATTGATCTGTAGGATTGCCTCGCTTATCACTTGATCCACGAGGGAGGCAAGCGTCCCTGTAAAGGAGCGACCATCGGTGAGGGCGTTCAGATCGAGCTTGCCCAAGATTGGAAAGGTCTGGGTTCCGACTGTGTCCGGATAAAAGAGGGTGGACAGGCTTGCAGGCAACTTGGCACAAGCTTGTTTGAGAGATTCATGATACAGAAAGGAATCACATCGTATGATGGATGATAAATGTTAAATCTTAAATGATAAATGTTAAATGATCATTCCAGAAAGCGGGCGATCATCGGTTGGTGCATGTATGACTGGGCCAATTCGGCCTTTGCCACGAGCATACTGGCAGCCATTCTCCCGGTCTATTTTGCGTCTCTGGTGCCTGAGGAAGGCATCGCGGTCCAGTGTGGCCCATTGAGCTTTAGAACCACAGCAAGCGCACTGTGGGCATACGGGATCTCTTTTTCACTCTTTCTGACCGCCCTTGCTGCCCCGATCCTTGGGGCCTTGGCTGATTTTTCAGGTTCCAAGAAGAGATTCCTCTTTGGTTTTACCTACACCGGCGCGGCGGTCACGTCACTCTTGTATTTTGTCCGGGACGGGGACTACTGGCTCTGCCTTGGCCTTTTTGTAGTGGCGAATATAGGCTTTGCTGGGAGCATGACCTTTTACAACGCTTTCTTGCCCGAGGTGGCCCCTGAAAAGAAGATGGATTGGGTTTCGGGAAAGGGCTACGCCTTTGGCTACATAGGTGGAGGCCTTCTGCTGGCCCTGCACGTGCTGATGATTACTTACCATGAGGGTTTTGGAATATCGGACAAATCCGTGAGCATTCGGATCAGCCTTGCCTCTGTTGGGATTTGGTGGAGCCTCTTTGCAATTCCGCTTTTTCTGTGGGTTCCTGAAGTCAGGCGGTTACACAATAAACCACAAAATTTCTCTTACTTTTCGTATGGCTTTAACCGCTTTTTCAACACGCTCAGGTCCTTCCGGCACTATCAGGATCTGTTGTGGTTTCTCCTTGCTTTCCTTGTCTACAACGATGGTATTCAAACTGTGATTGCCATGGCAGCGATCTTTGGCAAGACCGCCCTTGGTCTTGATACGGGGACCCTAATCGGTACTCTTCTCCTGACCCAGATTATCGCCCTGCCTGGCGCACTGCTCTTTGCAAAGCTGGCCGAGCACATCCAGTCCAAAGGCGCCATTATCATTGCATTGCTGCTGTGGATTGGAATTGTGACATACGCCTATTTCTTGAGATCGGCCGTTGAATTCTGGATACTCGGCGGGCTGGTAGGTCTCGTCTTGGGCGGAAGCCAGGCCATCAGTCGATCCCTTTACGCAGGGTTGATTCCAAGGGCGAGACCAGCCGAGTTTTTCGGATTTTTCACTATCAGCGCCAAGTTTGCTTCTATTTTCGGCCCCCTGGTTTTCGGCCTGATCACCGACCTGTCGGAAAACCCACGCAATGCCATAGTTTCACTCATCTTGTTTTTTGTCGTGGGAATGATCATGCTGAGCCGGGTGGATGTGGAAAGGGGGCGGCTGCAGGCGATGGAAGCCGAGTCAGTCGAATAGTCAAATAGTCGAGTTGTCGAGTTGTGAGCTCGTTGAACCGGTCAACCAGTTAACCAATTGACGACTCGACCACTTGACCAATTGCGGAGCGTAGTGGAGCTAACTTCTCCTGTCATACAGGTACAGCGCCATGGTTACAGCCGCGGCTTCTTCTTGGGTCAGCCCCTTCTCCATATCCTTCTTGGCATCCAGGTAGGCGAAAATCCTGCCAGTGATCTGCATCACTACTTGGAGGATGCCAAGGACAACGAATATGCCGACAAAGCGTATGAGCAATGTAGAAATAGCATAGCTCCAGTCAATAGTTTCCGGTCCCATTGGTGGGAATGTCCTTTCCGAGATAGAGTGCCTAAAGTAGTTTCAAGTGCCTAAAGTGAGCTAAAGTGCCTAAAGTTAAGGAATGCGCCTCCGGCGCAACTCATTTAAAATAAGCACAATACCTCAGATCACTCTGCACTTGTTCATTTTCTGCCAGAAAAAGAACGAACTCTACAAATAACGGAATGATTGTTCTTGCCGAACCTGCCCGCCATTGCCATGTGTGCGGCATTGTAGCTACCCGGCAAGCCAGGCGTTGGCAGGCGGGGGCAAGTTCCACGACCCTGGCCCAGACCGGGTTTTTCTCCACT
>DAOVEU010000368.1:0-2971 GCA_030668805.1 Desulfobacterales bacterium | reverse complement strand
GTAACTTCTCAAAAACTTGGGGTATTCGTTGCTCTCCGTTGTTCCGGCAACACGGTTGCCTCTCTCCAAATTGAGGTTATATGGATCGAGGCAACCGTGTTGCCAGAATCCAAATTGAGGTTATATGGATCGAGGCAACCGTGTTGCCGGAAAGGGTTTGGGTGACAAAACGCAACATCTAGCCGAATTTATTGAGAAGTTACGGACCACTGCTGTGCAGGTTTGAACCAGTCCCAAAACCGGTAAAAGTACCACTTCTCCTAAGAGACCGCCTATCCATCCGCTGTAAACAAGCCCTGGCAATGAGTCATGGAGAGATCTTTGGCGTTCTCTACAACCTGTTTTTTCCCTCCTTATCCTGGAGCATTTTAAGGAAAGGGCTTAGGGCTATAGATTTCAAGATAATGTTTTTGGGGTCACCAATCTTCTGCTTTCCAAGGGGGCTTTTTAGGTGTCAACTTATTGATACTGGATACTGGATACTGGATACTGGATAAAATGTTAGAAATCAGTCTGTTATCCAGAATCGAGCATCCAGCATCTGCCACAAGTGAGATCATAGCATTCTCATTTCATAATAGAGCCCGTAACCCCAAAATGTTTTTCTTAAGGACTATATGATTACAGCGGTGGGACTCTCGGGTATCATTGTTTTTGGATTTGATTATGCCTTTCGAACTCACTTTAGAAAGAAAGTCGCTGAGCAAGCAACAAAATAGTTTTGAAAACTCTGCTTAGGGCTTTTTCCCCTTGAGATCCTCTCCACAAGCTGGGCAAAACTTGTAGTCCTCCTCAATCTCAGCATCACAATTTTTGCAGCGTTCATGGGGTGGAGCCAGTTCCATCAAAAGCGCCCCCTTCTTCACGGGGACCATTTTTTTGTCCGCCTTGTAGTCTGCAAACACCACAACCCTCTTTACCACGCCATCCACTGGCGAGGTTACCGCATATTCTGTTTTCATAAGAGAGAGGTTCAACACCTCTTCACTGACCCTTACGCCATCGGCTTCTCTTTTGTGGACGAGCCACAAGTCCGAATCAAATGGAGCCGCAATATGGTATGGGTTTCTGGTGTCGGCCATCTCAATCCCTGGCCCTGTCACGGCCCGTTCCTCTACTTTGATGTCCTCTACGAAAACTTCATAATCAAGCTTGTACCTCACTCTCTTTCTGCCGTGCGGATCAACTCTGCCGATGCGCAAAATCTTTATAGTGTGAACCTTGCCATCCGATGTCACAAACTCGCGTTCATGGCCAGCCCGAAGCCCTTCGAACCAGATATCATCGGGCAAGGCGTTGGGATCGCCATACTTTTCAAGGTTCCTTATTAGTTTCAGGGCGTCTCCAGGATGATTCAGATAGTTGACTATCTCATTTTCCGTGGGCGTGCGTCCAATATGCCCGGCCAACTCGGCCTCCACAGCTTCCATATCCACGGGAGGCAGGAAGGTAAGCGGGCTTTCTTCGGTGCGCCTGGCCACGGCATCATGCCAATTTTCACCAAATACAGATCGATAGACCCAGTCAGGGGGCCAGCCAAGAGGAAGCTTGCCAAACTTGCCCAAAAGAAGATTTTTTAGGGCATCGTTAGCATGAGCAAATAGAATAAGGCGATCTTCCTTAACGCTTTCATCCAGTTTCGATTCCGGAGTGGAGGTCACTGCTTTGAGGATGTCAATCACCCGTTGCACCTCTGTGAGTCCTCCGCGCTCGTATGCCTTGACCGCCATCATATAACCGTTGGTCCACGTAACTTGAGAACCAGGCGTCACATCATGGTAACGAATAATCTTTCGACATAGTTCAAGAATGAGCAAAATATGAGGAAGCAAAAAAGCGTATCCCTGCTTTAAGGCTCCTTCCTGACTGCTTGATGTGGCGCCCCCGGGGAGGCCGTGACCAGTGACATCGTGATCAGGGCCTAAAAAAGTCGGTCTGCAGTAGCGATCATACAAGGGCATAATCTGTTTTAAGACAAAGGCGACCTCCCGGATTTTCTCTTTGTCAAGTCGCGTCTTTAAGCCTAACTCCCCTTCAATGTAGGCTACCACCGGCATGACCGCCGCCTGTCCATAAAACCGTACGGCAGGCCCGTCAGCAACATCGAGGATCCTGGCCCCGGCCCTGGCCGCACTGCCGAGCGCCGGCACAGCCAAACCATCTGTAATGTGCCGGTGATACTGAATAACAAGTTCCGGGTAGTCGTCGAGGATGGCTGAAATCAGATCATAGATGAAGCGGGGTGGACAGACCCCGGCCATGTCCTTGAGGCAGAATATAATCTTTTTGGAGGCTTCTCCCTTCCCGCATCCTAAGATGCGACTGGCCATTGAAAGGATGTCATCCAACACGGAAAGATAGTGTCCGATGGTAAAACCTTCGGCCCAGCTCAAACTGACGGCTGGCTGAAAGATTCGATTTTCAGATTGCAGCGCTATCTCGGCAAAAGGAGCCATGTTATCGATGTGGTTCAGAAAATCGAAGCAGCGTATTACGTGATAGTGCTTGACGATCATTCGCCCTGTTCTTTCCATGACTTCTCTTGGTTGAGGAGCATAGCCCAGAATATTGGTAGAGCGAATAAGGATCAGTTTCTGGGTATTTGGGGCAAACCTGTTCCATTCCTCGGCCTCCGCCCACGGGTCAGTCATACAGCCCAGCATTGCCACATGGTAGTGAGCCCCCCCTCCGTTTTCAATCGACACATATCCGCACTGGTCAATCAAGGGGCCGACCAAGCGGTCGTCAAAGAGTCGGAATCTGTTTCCGGATTCTGACTGGGTGATGTCCCGGGGGGTGGTATTACAGAATTCCACAAATCCGGACTTTCGAAGATAGGCCAGGACCGTATCTCTATGGTCATCAGGGTCAAACGGCGGTCGATAATTATTCTTTGCGGATTTTTCAGAATGAGAGACCTGGGCCACGGACATGGGGCCGACCCTTGAGTCGGCAGACTTTCGATAGGGGC
>DAOVEU010000138.1:0-5801 GCA_030668805.1 Desulfobacterales bacterium | reverse complement strand
TGGACATAGCCAGTGCAGTCTTTGTTTCTCTGCTTTCCTTAAGTATCTACCAGATAGCCAGGGGGAACTTTTTCGCTCCTGCCTGGTATACATCGCTCTGGTACGCACTCAATATGGTCTTTAGGTCTTCAGATACCAATTAACCACAAGAAGGAGGAGCAAGGAAGATGGCCGAAGAAAAGGAGATCAAAACAACAGAAGAGGGATTGCACAAAGCAGGAACCGCCGTGAAGGAAGGTATAGTCAAAAGCCTTAAGGGCGTTAACGAAATCGAGGCGGAAATCGTTAGTCTTTCCAGAAATACTGTATCTAACACCATGCGGGCTACTCGTGATGTGGCCAAGGAGGGCGTCTATGTGATTTCCGACGTCATAAAGGGCGCTGTACAGGCTACAGAAGAGGTGGGTACAGGGCTCATAATGGGTGCAAAGAGCGTGGCTAAAGGAATCATCCTGGGCGTCAGCGACGTGGGGGGGGATCTGATAACTGCCGCAGGGCAGACCGCGAGTGGAGCTGTTAAAGCGGCGGCCGACGTCGGAGCGGACGTGGCAACGGTGGCAAGGAGGACGGTGGACGGCATGATTGAAGCCACCAAAGAGGTCGGTGGCAACGTGGAGAAAGTAGCAACGAGTGCTGTGACAGGGGCCATCGATGCGGCAGGAACCGTGGGAAAGACTGCGACAAGGGCGGTCACCGATGTGCTGGTCGGCGCTGTAGGAGGTGTTAAAGAAGTGCTAAATGCTGCGGTGCCAAAGCCTTCAGGTGGAGAGAGTGTTAAGCCCGCCCTGGAGAAGACACCTGAGCCCGAAAAGGAGAAGGCTCCAGCCGAAGCTAAGAAGTAGCTGAACGATAACCCCTCTTTTTGTCATTTCGACCGAAGGGAGAAATCTGCACGCTTTTGCTGTTAAACAAGATTTCTCGTCCCTACGCTCCTCGAAATGACATTTTTCCTGGTTTCCGTTCAAACACTAAGTAGGCGCCACCTGAAAAGTAAAAAATATAGAGGTTGAGAGGGGATTAAGGGGCTGTGGTCGACCCGATTCATGCATCCTTAAGAGGAAGGGCCAGGTATAGAGTAAAGGGGCTCTACCGCTCTCACCTCTTAAAATCGCATCTTGAGTCTCAACTCAGGGACGAGGAGGGTGTAACCAGGGTAAGTGCCAGCACACTAACGGGAAATCTCCTCATTACCTACAACTCCGACAGATCCCCCTCTGACGTCGCCGGACTCATTCAAGGGATAGTTACAGACTACAGCAGAAAGGCTGTAAAGTCCCGCAAGCCCCCGGTGGCAAGGGAATATACAGTAAGCCCCGCGCTGAAGGCAGGAGGAAACGGCAGGCAAAAAAGGCCTGCCATGAGCAAGAGGAAGCTCAGGCGGCTTGTAGTCCGCTCAGAGGACCAATCGGTCGAGCCGTGGCATGTGAAAGAGGCGGATACCATGCTTAAGGCCCTGGCCACCTCAATCACTGCCGGCTTGTCCGACAGGGAAGCCAAAGAACGTCTCAAAAAGTATGGCCCAAATGTCCTTCCTGAGGCTGTACCACGATCAGGTCTCAGCATATTTTTAGACCAGCTAAGATCTGTACCGGTCGGTATGCTTACTGCAGCGGCTGGCATCTCCGTACTTACCGGAGGGGTCGTGGATGCCGTGGCTATTATGGGGGTTGTGGGCATAAATGCCGTCATAGGCTATGTGACTGAAAGTCAGTCTGAAAAGACCATACATTCCCTAAAGAGTCTGGTCCGTCCAAGGGCCCTGGTAAGACGAGACGAAAAGATAAAGGAAACCGGCGCTGAGGATGTCGTCCCCGGGGATGTGCTGGTACTGCGCCCTGGGCAATATGTGGCTGCTGATGCCAGGCTTATAGAGGCAAAGCGTCTGAGTATCGATGAGTCTGCCCTGACTGGCGAAAGTGTCCCTGCGATAAAGAATCCCAGGGCCCTTTCTGAGGAGAATGTCCCGCTAAGTAACAGGTCCAACATGTGCTACATGGGAACCCTGATAACCGGGGGCCAGGGGCTTGCCGTAGTAGTGGCTACGGCAAGATTTACAGAAATGGGCATGATACAGTCACTGGTGGGAGAGGCCAAAGCCCCTCAGACCCCGATGGAAAGGCAGCTTGACCAGATGGGGACCCAGTTGGTTGTTGTTTCCGGGGTATTATGCGGCATTGTCTTTGTAATCGGTCTTTTCCGCGGCTATGGGCTCCTTCTGATGCTCAAAACGAGTATTTCCCTGGCAGTGGCAGCCATCCCTGAAGGGCTTCCCACAGTGGCTACCACTACCCTTGCCCTTGGCATTCGGGAGATGCGCCGGCACAACGTCCTCATCAGGCGTCTGGATGCGGTGGAGACCCTTGGTTCTGTTCAGGTCATCTGTCTTGACAAGACCGGCACCATTACCTTGAACAGGATGTCGGTAGTAGAGCTCTGCGTGGGAACAGGGCGGATCAAGGTCTCAAAGAAGAGGTTTGCACGCCTCTCAGGGCCGGTTAGCCCGATCTTCGGGGAGGAGTTATCCGGTCTTGTGGTCTGCTCGGCCCTCTGTAATGAAAGTGAGGTGATCGAGACCGACGGAGGTTATGTGATAAACGGCTCTCCTACGGAGAACGCCTTTATATACATGGCACTGGACTGCGGTCTTGATGTCCTGAATCTCAGAGAGGACTTCCCTCTGGTAAAGATGATCTACCGTTCTGAGAGACGGAACATTATGGTCACTTTTCATAAGACCGCCTACGGCAAGATGCTTGTTGCAGTCAAAGGTAGCCCCACGGAGGTCTTGTCTCTCTGCACCTTCAAGATGAGGCTGGGGGAGACGATCTCCCTTACGGATGAGGATCGTCTTGTAATACAGACAGAAAATGAACGGATGGCCGGCAGGGCCTTAAGGGTTCTTGGGGTGGCATACGCCTTGGTGGACTGTGATCAGAATGCGGTCGATGACGAGGAAGTCCTGGCCAAGGACCTGGTATGGCTCGGGCTTGTGGGCATAGCCGATCCCGTAAGGGAAGGGGGCAAAGAACTCATGGCCCGCTTCCATAAGGCCGGGATCAGGACGGTGATGATAACCGGAGATCAGGGCCCGACTGCCTATGCCATAGCAAAAGACTTGAACTTGGGCGGGGAGGAACCACTACGGATCCTCGACTCCACCAGCCTTGCCAGTATAGACTCCGAGGCCATGCAGGCCCTCTGTCAACAGTCTCACGTATTTGCCAGGGTAAGCCCCGCACACAAGCTGCAGATCGTACAGGGCTTACAGGATGTAGGCAAGGTTGTGGCCATGACTGGTGACGGAATAAACGACAGCCCAGCTCTAAAGGCGGCAAATATCGGGGTAGCCATGGGGAAGACAGGGACCGATGTGGCAAGGGAGGTTGCTGGAGTGGTCCTTGAAGATGACAACATCGAAACCATGATCGTGGCCGTAAGTCAGGGCAGGACCATATATACCAATGTTCGAAAGTCACTCCACTTCCTGCTGGCCACAAACCTCAGCGAGATAATGGTCACATTTGCTGCCAACACAATAGGCATGGGGCAGCCTCTGACCGGAATGCAGTTGCTCTGGATCAACCTCATCACCGACATCTTCCCAGGGCTTGCCCTTTCACTGGAGGCACCGGAGGAGGACGTGTTGGATCGTCCCCCGAGGGACCCTCATGAATCCATAGTCAGGCCCTCCGACCTTAAGAAGATAACTCGTGAAGCCGGGGTCATAAGCCTGGGAGCCATGGGCTCCTACGGTTACGGGATAGCCAGGTATGGCATGGGGTTAAGAGCCAGCAGCATGGCCTTCCTGAGCCTTACAACCGGCCAGCTACTTCACGCCATAAGCTGCCGTTCGGATCAACACAGCATATTTGATTCTGAGCCTTTGCCGTCCAACAAGTACTTGAATGTAGCCTTGGGCGGATCCTTTGCTCTTCAGGCACTGACGCTTCTTGTCCCGGGACTGAGATCGTTCCTTGGCATTGGTCCCATTGGAATAATCGACTCGCTGGTAGTGGGCAGCACGGCTGTGCTCCCCCTTGTGGTAAATGAGATGACAAAAAAGGCGCAGGGTGAAAACAAATGAGAAAAGACTTCATCTTCACCTCGGAGTCAGTAACAGAGGGACATCCGGATAAGCTCTGCGACCAGATAAGCGATGCCATAGTAGACCGCTTCTTGCAGCAGGACCCCTATTCTTCAATTATCGCAGAATGTGCAGTCTCCCAGTCCATAGTCTTCATTGCTTTAGTCTTTTCATCCACTGCCTTGATAGATGTGGCCAATGTGGCAAGAAATATCATCAATCAGGCGGGTTACGATGACGCGCCCTTTAGCGGCGGGACCTGTACGGCACTCACCAGCATTAAAGAACTGCCTCTGGCCAGCGAATTACGATTTGACGAAACCATGCTTACCGAAGAGGAGATCGACCGAATCACCGTAAGGCATAACCAGGTCAATGCCTTCGGCTTTGCCTGTCATCAGACGCCGGCGTTTATGCCCCTTCCTATATGGCTTGCCCATAAGCTCGCAAGACGGCTTACATCCGTAAGGTTCAGGAAGCTACTTCCCTATCTCGCCCCGGATGGAAAGACACAGGTGGGAGTTGAATACAGAAACGGCAGGCCGCACAGGATCTACAGTATCACCATACAGGTTTGTCAAAGGAAGTCTTCGGCAGGAGGCGTCTCTCATCTCAGGGCGTTAGAAAATGACATAAGAGAAACGGTCATAGACCCGTCATTCCACGGGGAAGAGATCAGGCCTGACACGAAGACAAGGATATTTATTCAGCCCGAGGGACCGGATATCGGCTGCGGGCCGACCATGCATTCTGGGCTCACCGGGCGCAAAAACGCCATAGATACCTATGGGGAGTATTCCAGACATAGCGGCGCGGCCCTCAGCGGCAAGGACCCCAGGCGTATTGACAGGATAGGGGCCTATGCCGCACGATATGCTGCCAAAAATATAGTCGCGGCAGGGCTTGCCGAAGAATGCGAGGTCCAGATCAGCTATTCCATAGGTCTTTCACGCCCTGTCAGCATCCAGGTTGAGACCTTTGGCACAGGCAAGGTAACCGAAGCCCGGATTGTTGCCCTACTGAAGGAACACTTCGACTTCCGGCCGGTTGGGATAATGAGACAATTCAAGCTCAGACATCTGCCCGGCAGCATAAAGGGGGGCTTTTACAGAAAGCTCGCCGCCTATGGCCATGTTGGACGTATGGACATCGGGCTTCCCTGGGAGGTTACAGATAAGGTTATGGTGCTCAAGGAAATTGTGGAGTGATGGAGTATTGGAGTACAGGATTGATTATATAGATTTCATATTTTTGGAGGTATGACCGTGGTTGCAGCATTACTCTATGAAACTGAAGCAGAAAAACGGCAACACTTATCAGCGATTTGTATGCTGTCGCGCGATTTGGGGGTTGCTGAGGACTCTATAAGACCGCTCTATGAAAATGAGTTAATAGGATTGAAAGAACATGCACCACGGATAAAGACCTTTCTTTCTATCTTTGTAAGCCGACACATAAAGGAAAAAATTAATAAACACGCAGCCTGAGCCAGAATCGTTTATCCTGCATCCAGAGATTAGCCGAGGGCCTGATCTATTTCTTCTATTATCGTCCTTTCTATGGCTGATTTAAGCAGGCTGGCTGCAAATCCCAAATTTACCGCCATCTCAACAGTGTTGTCCTTTACAGCGATATAGCCCCTTGCCGGTCCTTCGAAGTTACATACATCTCCATTCCATTGAAATCTCAAACCAAAGGACTCCGCGGTCTTGTTAAT
>DAOVEU010000206.1:0-4675 GCA_030668805.1 Desulfobacterales bacterium | reverse complement strand
AAGACATCACAGGCGGGAAGGAGTCTCTTGTGGACCTGATGAAGCAACTTGCCTTCTTCAAAAAGGACAGCTGAGTTATAGAGTGGGTTGCCCTGTTGTCCTGGGTTCTTGTCTGCAAACCCACAGACAACGCCGATTCCTTTGCCTGACTCAACCATTTTGTGGAAATTGTCAAAGTTCGCAGCCACAAAGTCTCGCCTTTCCAGAAGATCCTGTGGCGGATATCCGGAGATAACCAGCTCCGAGAAAATGATGAGATCACAAGAAAGGCCCTTTGCCTTCTCGATGAAACCCATCATCTTTTGCGTGTTCTGTTGGAAATCCCCGATGGTGGGATTAATTTGAGCTAAAGCAATCTTCATATAAAATCACTACGCGATTTTATGTAGCGCGGCTACGCCGCTTAAGAAAGGAAATTCCGTAACTTCTCAAAAAGTCCGGGGAAATGTTGCGTTTTGTCACCCAAACCCTTTCCGGCAACACGGCCCGCCCTGGTGCGACAGAAGCCCAAACGTGCCCCAGAGAGAAAAACCCGGTCTGGGCCAGGGTTGCCTCGCTCCAAATTGAGGTTATATGGATCGAGGCAACCGTGTTGCCGGAACAACGGAGGGCAACAAATACCCCAAGTTATTGAGAAGTTACAATTCCGAAACGTCCGGTTACAGGGGGCTGTGCGGACATAGTTGAAACAAGGAAAGATTATCATCATCAGCGGGCTTTCCGGCTCCGGGAAAAGTACGGCTATAAAGGCACTGGAAGATGTTGGGTTTTTCTGCGTGGATAACCTGCCCGTCGTACTCTTGCCAAAGTTTTTAGAACTTCGAACAGGGAGCAATTCGGAGATCTCTAAGCTAGCCCTGGTGATGGATATCAGAGAAAAGGGGTTTCTCTCAACATATTCAGATATCCTGGACAGGCTATGTAAGCAAGGATATCGGTTCGAAATACTTTTTCTTGAAGCCTCAGAAGAAATTCTCTTGAGACGATACAGCCAGACCAGGATGCAGCACCCCCTGGCCAGGGGAAAGAGCCTTCTGGAAGCGATACGTAACGAGGGGGAACAACTTAAGGGGCTCAAGCGAATCGCTGACAAAGTTATTGACACTTCGCACTACAATGTCCATGAACTCAAGGCTGTTATCTTGGGCCATGTGCTTAAGGTGGTTCATACTGGGCACGTAGAGGTACATGTCCTGTCTTTTGGTTACAAGTACGGCATTCCCCATGACGCGGATCTGGTAATCGATGTTCGTTTTTTACCCAATCCCTATTTTGTCCCTAAATTGAGGGGGCGTGATGGCAAGGCGCCTGAGGTCCAGGCATACGTAAAAGGATGGGACGAAACCCAAATTTTTTTGAAAAAATATTTGGATTTGCTTGACTACCTTGTACCTTTATATGAAAAAGAGGGAAAATCGTATTTAACCATCGCGGTTGGTTGCACAGGCGGAAGGCACCGCTCGATTGTAATCGCTGATAAAATCTTCCAACATTTGAAGAAGAAGACGGATCGCATAAACTTGGTCCATCGAGATATTGAGTTGAGCTAGCAATTACCTAAACTAAAGTGAGCTAAAGTGTCTAAAGTGCCTAAAGCCCGCCCTGGCGCGATGTGCTCAGATCAGCCTGCAAAGCCTATAGGACGCTACGTGCCCGGATCACGCTATTATGACTATGAACCAGGTCTGGGCCAGGGTGAGCTAAAGTTGATGTAATCATTACTAATTCAGGAATTACGAATTTTGGGATTGAAGGAATTGCGTCTGATTTTAATTCCTCAATCCCTCAATCCGTGAATTCCTGAATCCCTTAATCTTTTTTAACTTTAGGCACTTTAGTTCACCCTGGCCCAGACCGGGATTATCGGCTTAGTAAATTAATCTAAGCAGGTAGCGCCAGGGCGGGCTTTAGCGCACTTTAGGCACTCCTTTTTATTGAGGGTCGAATTTATGATAGGCCTTGTCATTGTAACTCATAGCGGTCTGGGAGAGGCCCTCATTGAAGCAGCCGAATCGATCCTTGAAGGGCCTCTGGGAGCAGCCACTGCCGTTTCCGTGGATTTAAGGCAAAGCGCTGAACAAATGAGAGAAAAGATAAGCATCGGGATCAAGACGGTTGGCCAGGGTGGAGGCGTACTTATCCTGACGGATATGTTTGGGGGGACGCCATCCAACCTCAGCCTTTCGTTCCTTGAGGAAGGTCGGATTGAGGTCCTTACCGGTGTTAATCTTCCTGTGGTGATCCGAGCTGCCAAAATGCGGGAAGACAAAAACTTGAGCGAGCTTGCAGAGAGCTTGCAGGCCTATGGCAGAAAGAGTATTTCATTGGCCAGCGATGTGTTGAAAGGAAACAAGAGAACCTGAGAGTCAGGGATTGCTATTTGTCTTGTCTTGCCGAGGCGGACATTGATGCTGTGTTAGATATTGAGACCGCCTCTTTTCCCGCGCCGTGGAGTAGAGTATCTTTCGAAGGAGAGCTCGCTGAAAAGACTTCACGGAGTCTGGTCATCAAAAAAAGAGAACAGAGGAAACCAGACCGAGTTATTGCCTACCTTTGTTTCAGGCTTCTTGAAGACGAGATGTATATTAGGAATCTTGCCGTGGATCCAACGTACCTGCGCCGTGGCGTGGCCACCTTCTTGATCGACTACAGCCTCAGATTAGCCAAAGGATATGGTGCCAAAAAAGCTCTCCTGGAGGTTCGTGCGTCCAACCATGCGGCTATCAAGCTTTATAACAAGATGGGCTTTTGTGCAGCAGGTCGGCGCCACGGGTACTATTTGGAAACCCGGGAAGATGCTGTCGTTATGGTCAATGAAATGACTGGGAGAGATTCCTGACCCTGTGACCAGATACGTAACCGTTCACGGGTTCACGGTTCAAAGGTTCAGGGTTCACCGAAAATCTGAACCGTTGAACGCCTACCCAGATACGATGAAGGAGACTAAACTATGGCAAAGCGAAAGCCCTTGATTGCTGGAAACTGGAAGATGTACAAGACCGGTCCACAGGCCGCCGAGCTCACAAGCCGGTTGAAATCCTTGGTCCCGGACATCATGGATGTAGATGTCATGGTTGCCCCGCCTTTTACGGCCCTTGAGGTTGTAGCAGGGATTCTGAAAGGGTCGGTCATACACCTGGGGGGGCAAGACTTGTTCTGGGAGGTCGAAGGGGCCTACACCGGAGAGATCTCGGCCCCTATGTTAGAGGCTGCAGGATGTAACTATGTGATCATTGGTCATTCTGAGAGGCGTCAGTACTTTGGCGAGACCAATGCAACGGTTAACAGGAAGATCCGGGCAGCCATCCCTGGAAGCCTGATTCCTGTGGTGTGTATCGGAGAATCCGAGGCTGAACGGGAATCGAATGAGACCTTTTCTGTGGTGCAAAAGCAATTGGAAGAAGGCCTGGAAGGCATAACTTCCGACGAGATTCAGAAGGTGACCGTTGCCTATGAACCTGTTTGGGCCATTGGTACTGGTAAGACAGCAACCACCGATCAGGCTCAGGAGGTGCACCAATTTATCCGGGGGTGGATGGAGACAGCCTATGGGAATTCGGTTGCAAATGTTGTCCGGATATTGTATGGTGGAAGTGTAAAGCCTGAAAACATTGGCGATCTCATGACCATGGCCGATATTGACGGGGCATTGGTTGGAGGCGCGAGTCTGGATGCCGATTCCTTTGCAGCCATTGTTCGTTTATCGATCAGAAATTTGGAAATTCCTTTTTAGTTATATCACCTATGGAGCGAGCCGACCGTGTCGGCGGAAAATCGTGTCGGCGGAAAATCCGGCAACCCTGGCCCAGACCGGGTTTTTAGATGGCAGCGGTTATTATTCTGATGTCGCGCCAGGGCGGGCACGGTTGCCTTGGTCCAGAATATGGAACGTCTGGACGTAGACAAAATCGGAGCGGTTTTGATATGTCAAGTTTCATCATAATTATTCACATTGTCGTAGCCGTAGCCTTAATATTGATTGTACTTTTGCAGACTGGCAAAGGGGCGGGTATGGGAGCAGCCTTTGGAGGGGGATCGAGCCAGACCCTGTTCGGGGGCGCTGGCGCATCAACCTTCTTGAGTAGACTGACAACGATTGCTGCCATAGTCTTCATGCTCACATCCTTAGGACTGGCCTATTTTTCGGGCCATCGGGCTACCAGATCGGTCATGTCCCAGATGCCTGCCCCCACAACAGAGCAAACAGAGCGGGCGCCATCGGAGGCTCCGGTTCAGGCTATGGCTGAAGGGGCTGATGAAGCAAAAAGCCCGGTTCAACCTGTGGCTAAGGAGGCCGATGCAGCAAAAGAGACTCCTGAGCAATCCGGGGAAACTGAACCCATTCAGGAATCTGACTAGACGTCTCAGAATTTCTATGACCTATTGAAATTTTTGCGACTTTGGTCGAGTGGGAAAGTGGTCAATCGGTTAACCCTGGCCCAGACCTGGATTAGTGGCTTGGTAGCTTATGATAAGCCGAAGCGCCAGGGCGGGCGACTCGACCCGCCTGCCAACGTCTGTCACAGTATACTGCCTGTATGTCGGCATGCATGGCAATGGCGGGCAGGCTACTCGACCCTGGCCCAGACCTGGATTACTGGCTACGTAATAGTCTATATGAAGTGCGCGCCAGGGCAGGCCAATTGCGGAGCTAAGCGGAGCTAAGTTCATTATG
>DAOVEU010000088.1:0-6958 GCA_030668805.1 Desulfobacterales bacterium | reverse complement strand
AAGCCTTTTGTCAAAGTCAACTGTGCCGCCATTCCCAATGAGCTTCTTGAAAGTGAGCTGTTTGGCTATGAAAGGGGGGCTTTTACCGGCGCGGACCAGACAAAGCTCGGTAAGTTCGAGCTGGCCCACAACGGTACTATTCTGTTGGACGAAATTGGTGATATGCCCCTTGTACTGCAATCGAAAATGCTTCAGGTCTTGCAGGATCTTCAGTTTTCGCGCCTGGGCGCAAAAAGCGATGTGAAGGTCAACTGCTGGGTCCTGGCTGCCACCAACCACGACCTTGAACAGGACGTCAGAGACCGCCTGTTTCGAGAAGACCTTTACTACCGGCTGAACATTATCAGCATATTCATCCCTCCTCTCAGGGAAAGGCCAGAAGACATCGACCTGTTCATTGATTACTTTGCCGGGCAGTTTGCCCAAAAGATCGAAAATCCGGTCTTTGAATTCAGCGTGGATGTGCGAAATTTTTTTCGCCAGTATTCCTGGCCCGGCAACGTCCGAGAGCTGAAGAACCTGGTGGAACGCTTAATGCTGTTAGGAGATTGGCAAACTGTAGAGAAAGAGCTGCTGGCCAGGGAAACAAGACGGATCACTGGTCATGAACTGACTACCCACCCTTTGCCCCCCACGCCTGACAATCTCAATAGCGAGAAGCGGGCGAAAAAGAAATTCCCCTGCTTGAAAGAGGTCAAGAAGAAAGCCGTCCTCAAAGCCGAAGGTAAGCTGATCAGCGAAGTTCTCAGAGAAACAGGCTGGAATCGAAAGCGGGCAGCTGAAATTCTGCAAATCAGCTATAAAGCGCTCCTTTATAAAATCAAGGAGCTTAACCTCCGTCGCGAGGAGTAAACACGTCTCGGAATCTCTATCCGCCTGCGGTGGAAAATCCCTGCCACTTTAGTCGAGTAGTAAAGTGGTCGACCACTCGACTAAGCACGGAGCGAAGCGGAGGTAAGTTTATCTGATTTGTGACCAAAAGTGGCATTTGATTTCCCATGAATGAGAAATTTATTTCCTAAAACAGGGAATTATTTTACCCTTTTTTGGAGAATTTTTATCTCAGATAAATCAATACTTCTCCATCCTGTTGCCCATTTTGCTTCCTGGATCTGCTTGCTTCCCGTCAACGACCCTCTCCGTCCCTTGATGGGGCAGCGTGCAAGGCGCCACCCCTTCACTTGGCATCAAGTTTGCTTGGGGAAAGGAGCTAACTCTCACAAAAAATCAATGGAGTGATTTTATTACTTGTGGAAGAATTTCGGAATCCAGATTACAAAGAACTGGACTATACCATTGTTGGGCAGGCCCCGACCATGATGCAGATTAAGAGGAATATTGTTCGCCTGAGCAAATCCGATGTAACCATTCTTATCAGCGGTGAAAGCGGCACAGGCAAAGAACTGGTGGCGCGCGCCATCCACAAGCTTTCGCCCCGGGCCGACAAACCCTTCATCAAGATCAACAGTGCGGCTCTGCCGACCAACCTCCTTGAGAGTGAACTGTTCGGTTTTGAAAAAGGGGCCTTCACAGGTGCTTTTCAAAAAAAGCCCGGAAAGTTCGAACTTGCTGACTCAGGCACTATCTTTTTAGACGAGATCAGCGAAATTCCCCTGCCCATGCAGGCCAAACTCCTTCAAGTTCTGCAGGACAACGAATTTTCATCGTTGGGCAGCACCACCGACACAAAAATCGATACCCGGGTACTTGCAGCCACCAACGCCAATCTAGGTGAAATGGTTTGTGAGGGCCGGTTCAGGCAGGACCTCTATTACCGCCTCAACGTGGTGTCCATTCACATGCCACCTCTCAGAGCGCGCAAGGAAGACATTGGTCTCCTGTGCCAGCACTTTCTGAAAATATACGCGGCCCGCCACGGTAGAGACCACACACTTATAAATGAACGGACCAGAGAGCAGTTCTACCAATATTCCTGGCCCGGAAACGTGCGTGAGCTTCAGAACTTCATTCAGGGCATCACCGTACTCGGGGATAAAGAGGGCTTGTATGAAAACATGGGCAATAACGGTCCTGTAGGCGTTTTTCTGAATGGTCAGAGGGTAGCGCGGCCCCGTAGCACTGCTGCCTCCGGGTCTTTAACCAGGCGCTCGCTTAAAGAAGTGTGCAAAGAAGCAACCCGTAAGGCCGAGACTGAGGCCATTGTGGACGCCCTCTTCCATACACACTGGAATCGCAGAAAAGCAGCGGTTCTGCTGAAAGTTAGCTACAAGGCCGTGCTCAACAAGATCAAAGAATACGGCATTGAGGCCCAGTACGGGGAATTACTGAAGAAAGGATAACTTCGTAAAAGTCATCACATCGACGGCAAAGCAAAAAGTTCATATGCAAGGCGTGCGAATCTTGAGGAATGAGGCCTACTTATGGTACGTCGCAATGATTTACCCTGTTAAATAGTTGTCCCATTTGTTGTGTGTGTTTCCAAGAAACCTGCCAATCCAACACCTTTTGAGATGGGTGCCCTTCATTTAACAGGGCGGGGATGAAGCACAACGCCGCAGATGGACTTTTTACGAAGCCGTCAAGAAAGGATAACGGATCCGATGATTAAGATGCCAGACTCTCAGGATAATAGGCCCTTGGTCCTACTTGTCACCTTTTTGGCTATGTTCGTTGTCAACTGGCGTATTCAGCCTCACAGGGCTTGACAGTGCCGTGGCAGGAGAGACAGCCCCGGCCAATGCCGGGCACAGCACACAGGCGGCTGACTATCTAATTGGTGCAGGAGACGTTCTTGAGATCCTGGTCTGGAAAGAGCCGGATATTTCACGGACCGTGCGCGTCCGTCCGGACGGCAAGATTTCCCTGCCGCTGGCAGATGATATTCAAGCATCAGAAAGCACGCTGCTCCAGCTTAAGAAGCGCATCACAGAAGCGCTGACTGCCTATGTGGATCATCCCTCGGTCTATGTGATGCTCCAGGAAAACCGGAGCAAAAGATTCTATATTGTTGGCAAGGTGAACGCGTCGGGCGAATATGTACTGGAGAAAGATACCACCGTGCTTCAGGCCATCGCCATGGCAAGGGGGTTTAGTGAATGGGCCAACAAGGATGATATCGTTATTTTGCGAAGGGGTCCACAGGGTCAGTTCCGGATTGAGTTTGACTACGATCGCGTGGTTTCAGGCAAGGATATCAAGCAAAATATTTTTTTGAACCCGGACGATGAGATCATTGTTCCGTAGTGGAATTGTTCGAGACGTTCAAATCGTTCAATCATTCGGTCCGCCGAATTCGTTCAAACCGTGAATGCCGTTGATGGCTTGGCCACCTCGAACGACTTGAACGTCTCGAACAAGCGTAGCGATCGAACAACTCGAACGATTCGAACAAGCGTAGCGATCGAACAGAGTAATATCGACATGATACCCAAAAACGGCATGAACCTGCAATACCTCAAGGAAGCCTTTATTCGGCGCTTGTGGTATATTGTTCTGCCATTTTTTATGGTCTGCATAGCCACCGTTGGATACTGCATTAAGGCACCGAGGCTTTACAAGTCAAGTACCCTTATCCTGGTCCAGCCCCAGGAGGTTCCATCCGACTACGTGAGGCCCACGGTAACATCCGACGCAAGATCCCGGCTGAACACTCTTAGAGAACAGGTAATGAGCCGGCCAAGGTTGCAAGAAATAATCACAAAGCACGATCTCTACCCCACTATTCGCGCATCCGATACCATGTATGATGCGCTCTGGCAAGACGGCCAGGGAGTCGATGCTAAAAGCCATTGAAAATATTGACCGCAATAAAATCGTCGGGGTAGTTTTCAACGCCAGTAGCGAGAGCCATAAGAGTTATCGTTACTATTACCGATACTACCGGAAAGGAAAGAGGTAGTGGGTATGTTGGAGGTTGGAGGTTGAAGGCAGGAAGTAAAGGTTTTGCCTCAAACCTTAAGCGTAGCGCTCCTCCAACCTCATGCGTCAGTTCAGCTATGAGCTATCAGCTATGAGCTCCAGGTCATATCGAACAAGCGAAGCGATCGAACGTATTAAACAACCAACTTTGTTGGAATAAACTGACAGTCAATTCAGCTACTTATCGCAAGTATCCCCTGGGAACTGAAGGGGGCGGAGCCTGTCCCGAATTTATAAATATGTTCGACTTGTTCAAATCGTTCGACCGTTTGCGTGCCGCAAGCTCGTTCAAATCGTATCAGAGAAATGTTCAAGCTGTTCAAGTCGTTCAATCATTCGGCTTCACCGGATTCGTTCGAATCGTATCAGAGGAATGTTCAAGTCGTTCAAGTTGTTCGATCGTTTGCGTGCCGCAAACTCGTTCAAATCGCAAAAACGAGGGAACAGTTTTCTCGATCTAGCCACCTTGAACAATTCGAACAACTCGAACGTTTTGAACGTTTTGAACGAACGTAGAGATCGAACGGCTTGAACGTCTCGAACAAGCGAAGCGATCGAACAACTCGAACGTCTCGAACGCTATGAACTATCAGCCCTTTGCCCTTTGTCCTTTGCTCTATGCCCTTTGCTCTTGCCTGCGCCCTCGCCGCCTCTAAAATCCAGTATCCACCATTCAGACACGCAGTGAAGCTTGCGCCAAACCAGCATCGAGAATCCAGTATCAAGGAACCAGCAACAAGCCATGAGCTGTCAGCTGTCAGCTATGAGCGCGGGCATCGCCCGCTTATTGCTCACCTCGAAGCAGGTCTGCGCTCCTTTGAAACCCTCGCCGCTAAGATTTTTTCCCCACTTTGTGCTAACTTAAATTCCCCAGCTTGATGCGCATAGGTTTGTGCTTTGTTCTATGCATTCGATACCCTGCCTGTCCCGCCGATCCCCCTCAAATAGCCCGCCGGCTGTTTGTAGAGACTGCTTTGTACCTTGTGGAGGAAATTTGATGGAGGATGATTAGAGCGATCGGTTTTGGATGCCAATAACAGCATTGAGATATTGAAGTTGCTCAAAGAGGCTCTCCATTTGCTGTTCGAGCCCTTCAATGCGTTTATTATGAGGCTGCTGGGGTAGGCCTTGGGAGAGGCTGTTTCGGGGGGAGGAGGGGGCAATAGCTTCCTTTGATTCTGGTGATGCTTCCGGGGTAGGTGCAAAAGAGTTTTATCCAAAACGGCGCCGATAGGAACCGGTTTTTCACATGGCCTGCGTTGCGTATTAGAATCAAAAACGTTGATATTTTCGTCAGTGTCTTGAAGCACGGAGGAAAGCAAATCGTCTCGAGATGCATTGCCAGCGGCTGTAACCGGCCGATTGCCTCTATTCTTAGTCAAGGTCTTGTGACAGTGTTTCAAAAACTTCACGCTTTCAACAAAGTCGGTCTTTCTGATGGCCATAACTATCTCGATGGTGTTGAAGTTTTTGTTGCAGTAAAAACATCTCGCCAGGTTGGTATCAGAATTTGTGGCCGTATTGAATGCGCCGCATAAAGGACAACGGAATCGAAAAAATCCCTCGCTAAACTTGCATGGAACCATGAGGACCTTTTCGATCAGGATATCAATGGGGATATGGTTTCGTAATGTGAAGAGCTCCTGGCTGGAAAATCGTTGTCTCATTTTTTTGATGTTTTCCCGCCTTTTTTCGTGCTGGGATCAGGTCTTTTCCTAAGCGAAGGGCCGGTGATACGTATGGTGATACATCGATGTTGAAGCCTGTCAAGCAATGCGTCAACCATGTCCTTGGGCTTAAACAGGTCATACCATTTGGGGTAGTCCAGATTCGTGGTGATTATGGTCGCCTTATTGGCCTGGTAACGTTCGGCCATGAGCTTGAAAAAGGCATTCATTTGTTCAACGCTCAGGCTTAAATACCCAAGTTCGTCAAGGAGCAAAACGTCATAGCGACAAAGCCTTTTGAGCATATTGGTCGTTCTACGATCAGCCAGCGACGCGTAAAGATCATTGAGCAGGTCCTGAACATTGTAAAACAGGCCTCGGTATCCCGAGATCAATGCCTCCCGCAAAAGCCCTGCGGCCAGCCCTGATTTGCCGGTCCCTGGTTCACCGATAAAGACGATGTTTTCGCCCTTTTCTACAAAGCCTGCAGTAGCCAGGGACATGATCTGCCTTTTTTTGACGCCCGGCTGTTTTTCAAATGGGAAGCTAGAAAGGGTCCAGTTCCAGGGGATACGAGCATGTTTGATCCGATTCTCCAGGCTCCGTTCCTTGCGATAATGCAATTCTTCCTTGAGAAGCTCAGCCAGGGTGTCGGAGACGGACCATCCCTCTTTTTCAGCCCGATCCAACACGGGCGAAAGTACCCGGAGCATGCCTTTAAACTTGAGCGATTCCAAAAGGGTTTCGATTTGGCTGTACATCATAGTTCAAAGAAATTCCCTGCAACATAGGATAGAATAATACTTTCCAGCCGCTTAAGGTCATAGAGACCATATTCAAATGCCTTGCTGATGCCGGCAAGGAAAGCGTCTTTGGGGTAGGTTCGTTTGACTTCCAAAAGCCTCCTGAATTTCGCTACCCCACGGCCATGGGATCGCTTTTTAAGTTCGGCCACATACTTGTCCAGGATCTCGTTTTCTCCTTTGAGCATGCGCTCTTCTTTGCAAGGACCGCTATATGCCTTCTGTCTGAGGTAAGGGGCGCGATGGGCAGGATTTGTTACCCTGGTCCGTTTCTTTTCCAGTTCTCTTTTGTGCTGGGCCACCTCTTGGCGTCTAAAATAAACCATCACCTTATCCAGGTGCTTTTGCACCTCAATCTTGTTGCCGATGAGTTTATAAGGCACGGAATATCGATTCGTATCCAGGTTGACATAGCCCTCGATATCCACAACCCGATACACAGCCTCATAAACCGGCGGTATATAGGAAGGGAGGGGGTTAAGAAACGGCTTCTCCATAAGATATGCCTGGTGCGGGCTCATCCCTAATATCCGCTTTATCTTCTGATTAGCCACGGTCTCGCACCACTTTAGAGCTTGAGCATTAAGGTCCTGCCAGCCTGCAAACGTG
>DAOVEU010000019.1:0-11703 GCA_030668805.1 Desulfobacterales bacterium | reverse complement strand
ATAGCCGGAATCAGAGAAGTAGGAAAGAAGAAAGGCGGCACTGAAAAAGATGACCGTAAGACAGACAGGGCAGGGGATAATCAGGGCCACCCAGGCAAGACTTTTCCTATCCGGCCTATCTTCTCTTTTCAGCAAAACAATCCCCCAGATGATAAGTCCGCCCGCTATCAGGATGTGGATGAACATTCCTGACCTCAAAAAGTTTTGAACTGTTTCAAAGTAATGGATGATATTGATCCTTTGCAGGATGTAGGAGGAGAGCATAAAAATAAGAAGATAAACAAGGCCATAAAGGGAAAGAAAAAAAAGCTTTGCTTTCAACTTTCTCTTCTGGTTCAGAAAATAGTGCAGGCCAACACCACTCTTTAAGGCAAAAATGCCTATGGTAAAGGTGAGACCAAGAAATAGGCTCTTAAGTTCCATAACAGAAATTCTCGTAACAGTTCACCCTATTCCATTAACCGCTGAGAACGCGGAGACCGCAGAGTACGAAAAGAACGAGTTTTTTGTGTTCGCATTATCTTTGCGTTCTCTGCGGTGAACTGCTACTGATTCTCTAATAATCATATATGAGGCCCAGGAAGAAACTTCTTCCAGGCATGGGATAGCCTTTGACGTACTCATAATCCTTGTCAAAGAGGTTTTGAATCTCTCCTCTTAAAGTCATCCCCCCGTATTTTCCATAATCGAGAATCTTTTTGCTAATCATTAGATTGGCAACAGTAAAACCACCTTTTTCTATTACTTGATAGGGCCATCCACTTTCATAATCCGTGACCTTTTGTTCTCCGGTATAGGCAATGTTTAGATTGGCGGAAAGACCTTTTAAATCAGAAATTGTAATACCATAGGACACCTGAAGGTCAGAGGTATACTTAAGGTCTTTACCCGTCTCCCTATCTTCATATTCGGTGAGGTAGACAAAACTGGCGTAAGGCTTGACCTGAAAATCCCAGGAGAAGAGAGAGCCTATATCGCAAGAGAATTCTCCCTCCAGACCCTGTATCCGTGCTTTTCCAGCGTTTTTCCATGAGGTGTCACCACTTGGCATAGTGTAAGTCTCAATTTTGTCCTCGAAATCAGTATAAAAACAGGTAAGGGCAGAATTAAAGGAACCACAAGAAAAATCTATTCCCCCTTCATAGGTCTCACTTTTCTCGGAATCCAGATCGGGATTGCCTACGCAATTGCCAAGCCAGCCAGGGTAATTCCCAGCCAACTCCTGAGCAGAAGGCATCTTGAATGCCTCCCCATAGTTGGCCCTCAGTTTTAGATAGTCTGTAAGAAGATAGGCCACGCCAACCCGGGGAGAAAGGTGATCATCACTTTCTTTTTTCCCTTCACCTTTTTTCACTTCCACCTCATAATCGTCATATCTCAGGCCACCGGAGATGATAAACCTCTCGTCAAAAAGTCTGGTTTTGGCCAGGAGAAAATAGGCTGGGTTGTCATATTCGGTTTTATTTGGACTATATTTGTCATCTTCGGTTTCGTAATTCACCCAATCGAAACCGGCGGTAACAAGTAGATATTCCTGATTGTAAGACCCCTGTGCCTGTACACCCTTATGGTCTACCGTTACTTTGTTTGGAACACCATCGTCCCAGAAATCAGGGTTGCTCGCAACGGGATTAAACCATTTGTTCTCGTCTTTTCCGTCAAAATATCTGGCCTTCCAGGAAAAGAGACCATTTGGAGTTCCACCGTCATAAACGAAGTCAATGGACTTGTTGCTTGTATTTTTATAATCGTCAAGATCGTTCTGACTGAGGTAGCCCGCACTGCCCACGTGATCGGCATCAAAATAGTTATAGATGACGCCAATACGATTTTCAGGCAAAAACTCAAAACCGAGGTTTAAGCTACCGTTTTCTTTACGATCATAGCCTGTGTTGTAATATCTTTCTCCATCGGCAGTGTCATAGTCGTCCCTTGATTCTGTAGTAAAACTGCCGGAAAAATCAAACCCCTTAACTTCCCCTGAGAACCCGACACTTCCTTCCTCATGGTCGAAACTTCCTAACTTCCCCTCAACAAACGCAGTCGGTTTATCCCTTCCCCGTTTGGTAATCACGTTTACGATTCCGCCCATAGCGGCTGAACCGTATTGAACAGAGGCGGGCCCCTTTATTATTTCCACCCTTTCTATATTCTTGGTCATAATCTTGGCCACATTGCCGGTGCCTGCCCGACGTCCGTTCAGCAAAATCAGGACATGACCCATCAGGTCATTACCGTGGGTTTCGGTCCTGAAGCCCCTGATACCGACAGCAGTTAAGGCACCTGGGTATTTTTTAACATGCCCAACACCCTTTTCAGCCAATAAATCCCCGAGATCCCGGGCAGAAGAATCTTTGATCTCTTGTTCATCAATGATAATGACATAAGAGGTAATCTCTTTTTTCTTTTCCTTTACCCTTCCGGCAGTCACAACCATCTCCTCCAATTCAGGTATACCTTCGTTTCCGTTTTGGGCCAACGCCCTGTTTACTGATGACAGAATCAACAAAGAGCCACAGAAAAAAACAGCCAGGAAAAAGAACAAAATAAAACGTTTCATAAGAACCTCCTTTCCTCCCTCGAGGAATATTGTGAAGGGTTTAGGTTTCGCCCAGGTCTCCTGGCTTACGATCATCCTAATCACCGCGCCTTCCCAGACCCGATATGCGTGGCACATCGGGAGTCATTGGTTATTGGTCATTCGTTATTGGTTAGATCAAATGACCACACCTATGACTATTCCCAGTGGCTTTTCAGCTAATCATTAGTGATTACGAATAACTATTAACTGATCACTAATAACCAGCCCACGGCTTTCGTCCCGATCACAGTCGCGGGGCGGCGGGAGCTTTCCACTCCCTTCCCTTGAAGCAAAACCGACCAACTCATTCATGATCCTATAAATCTTCACCTCCTTTGCCCGCTATTTAAAAAAAATCCCCAGACCGATGATTCAGCCTGGGGATTCCCCTTTTTTATCCTCAAACCGTCTTGTGTCCCCGATCTGGCACGCGAGGATCGTGAGACACTATTTTCTTTGTGGCAGGTCTTCTGGCTCCCCCGCCCTTTCAGCGACCTTCCCATCCCGATTCATTGGAACAGTGGTACATGAATGCTAAAAGGGTCCCCTTTTCTTGCTAAAAAGAAAAGGGCGGGGTTACAGCGGCGGGCCCGCTCCCGACTTTAACGGGATTCCCTATTAAGCCCAAAAGGGCACCACAACTATAACCTTTATGCGAAAGTATCCGTTGATGTCAAGGGCAAAATGGAGGGCAGTGAAGACATCGCTGTCAGCCACACTTCAAAGGGTCTGCTAACGTAGGGCGGGAGACCTTGGTTGTCGGGGCGAGCCCTAAATTTCAATCTGCATTCCTTCACAGGCAAAAAAGACTTCTGTGTTGCCAGTATAATCCGGGTTGCAATATTTCTTGGTCAGCTCGTCTATTTGAGCATCGGTCCGTACAGGCTCGTGGTGAAATAGGGCCAAACGCCTAACCCCGGCCCGTTTCGCCGCAGCGATGGCATACTCACATGAAGTATGACCCCAACCGACCTTGGAGGCTTCATATTCTTCCTGGGTGTATTGCGCATCGTAAATGAGCAAGTCGGCTCCGGCGATGAATGCTTCCAGGCGCTGATTTTCTTCCCTGGCCACCTGCTCGCCCTCGTCGGCCATGGTCTTATCATAGGATGGATCGTCCGGGTCGGTACAGAAGACATTTTGAAAGGGTTCGGTGTCATAGGCGGTACAGAGGACCTTGCCACGATATTCGAAACGATAGCCGAGGCAAAGGACTGGATGGTTAAGATACTTGGTCGTGAGCATAATTCCATCGCCGAGTTCATATCGGCCTTCCTTAAGATCAACGTATTCTATCTCAGAAGCAAGCTCTGCCTGGCGCACCGGAAAGTAGCGATAGGTCAACTGTCCACCTACAACATCTTCCAGGGTGTCATCTTCATAGGTAACCGGCCCGTAAATCTTGAGCTTTGTCCCCGGAATATAACTCGGGGTAAAAAAAGGGAATCCCATAATGTGGTCCCAATGGGTATGGGTCAGAAAAATCTCCGTCCTTATCGGACCCTTTGGAAGGTCATGGGCCATCACGTAGTTGCCAAGCTCTCTGATGCCGGAGCCGGCATCAAGAATAATAAGCCTGTCCGTCTCCTTAAGTCGCAATTCAAGGCAGACTGTGTTCCCGCCATATTTCACGGTGTGGGGACCGGGGCAGGGAATGGAACCCCTCACCCCCCAGAACTTAACCTTCATGACGTCACCTTTTTTATATTTGCAGGAAAACCTTGGCCTTTTCTATTTCGCTCAATACCGTTTCACGAAGGTCAGAGAGTGTAGACCTGCTAACCCCAACCTCTTGAAGGAGAATATCTACCATCGTGTTCTCAGGAAAAGAATCTCCTGATGACCCTATTTCAAAGATGTTGGCATATGTATTTGCCAATGCCACCATTGAGACGAATTGCCGGTTCGCCTCCCCGGCCTCATCCGGACTGTGGTGATGGCACAGTGAATCATTCAGGGCCTCACTGAGCTGCCACTTCCCGGCAATCATGCTTCCCACCACACAGTGATCGACCCCAAAAACCATACGCTCAGCCCGGTGTAGGGGAGCTTGCTCAGTCTTGGCCGATTCCAAGGCCTGAACATACTCCTCTGGAAAGCGATTATTAAGGACGATCTTGCCCAAATCATGCAGTAGTCCGGCCACAAAATACTCTTCCCGCGCTATTAACGGGATACGCTTGATCGCGGCTAAGGACTTAGCAACCACCCCCACGCAAAGGGAATGGGTCCAAAAGTCGTCCATTGAAAGTGCCTGGGAAGATTGGTTTCCACCCAGGCTTTCCAGGACTGATGTGCTCAGCGCAAGATTTTTTACGGTATTAAGACCCAGCATAACGATACCCCGGGTCAAGGAAGTGATTTGATTAGGCAGAGAATAGTACGCCGAATTGATGAGCTTCAGTACCTTCCCGGTAAGCACCGGGTCGAGGGAAATAATGCGGTTCAGGTCATTGGGAGAGGTCGTCGGGCTGTTACAGATCTCCAGAACCCTTGTAACCGTAGTAGAAAGACTGGGCATTCGGGAGATGTAAGTCTCGATTTGCTTTAGCCGCGTTTTGCTGGGGATAGGAGATTCGATCATGAACGGGCCATTTCCAACAAACCACACGCAAGGCATTTTGCTATCCTTATGTATGGTAATTGAACGTCCCGGTATTTCTGCGCCTGGGCATCTCTGCAACTACTTGTAATTATTGATGTTTCAGTGGCCCGCCCGCGGCGGATTTTATGCCATCAATATGGAATGGAGACTGCCGGTAATGGCTAACCTCTTTGTCTTATTTCCTGTTGCATCCGCAACGCAGTTGTCTACTCTTTCTCCTTATCCTCTTTTGTTTCCGGGGCCTCTGCGTCTTCGTGTCCAGCCTTCGCTTCTTCGCCGTCCTGCTTGCCTTCTAACTCCGAAGTGGCCTGTTTCTCCATTTCAGGCGCGGAGTGCTGAGCTGCCACCTCCGCGGTTTCGGCCTCTTTTGGCTTGTCTGTTTCTTTAGCTTTTGCAGGAGCTTCCTTCTTGGCTTTGTCGAGTCCCTTCTTCGCCGCCCTGGACTCTTTCTTTTTTCGTTCCTTCTTTTCCTTCGGAGCAACAAGCTCTATCAATGAAATAGGAGCTGCATCTCCCCGCCGCCTCCCTATCTTGACCACATTGGTGTAACCTCCGGCCCTGTTGCCGAAACGGTCCACCGCTTCTTCAAAGAGTTTGTGGACCACGGTCTTGTCTCTTATGACTGCCAGTGCCTGCCGTCGTGCATGGAGATCACCTCTTTTTGCCAGGGTAATCACGCGGTCGGCCCACCGCCTCAACTCCTTGGCCTTGGCATCCGTCGTCCGAATGCGGCCATGTTCGAAAAGGGAAGTCACCATGTTTCGGAACATGGCATTCCGATGGCTTCCTGTGCGGTTCAGCTTTTTTCCCGCTTTTTGGTGTCTCATGTATCGCTGCTTTCTCCTTCTTCAGCCTCTTCGTCGGGTGGGACATAGCCATCAACCTTCATACCAAGAGTCAGTCCCATTTCGACCAGAACTTCCTTAATTTCATTCAGTGACTTCCGACCAAAATTTTTAGTCTTGAGCATCTCGGCCTCGGTCTTCTGGACCAATCCACCAATATATCGAATGTTCGCATTCTTCAGGCAGTTGGCAGAGCGAACCGAAAGTTCCAGTTCATCAACACTCCGATAGAGGTTTTCGTTGAGGGGCTTTTCCTCCTCTTCCTCGCCTTCAGGTTCAGGCTCAGGCTCCACTTCTTCATCAAAGTTGATAAAGATGTTCATCTGTTCTTTGAGTATCTTTGCCGCATATGCCACAGCGTCTTCCGGCATAACACTACTATCAGTCCATACCTCAAGAGTGAGTTTGTCATAATCGGTCCTTTGACCAACCCGCGCATTCCCGACCACGTAGTTGACCCGCTTGATAGGTGAGAATACAGCATCTATCGGTATGGTGCCAATGGGATCGTTTTCTTCTTTATTCATGTCGGCCGGTACATATCCCTTGCCCGCCTTAGCCGTCATAGCCATATCCAGTTTTGCGTCCTTTGACAGGGTTGCAATATGATGCTCCCGGTTTAGTATCTCAACACCACCGTCAGAGATTATGTCCCCTGCCTTAACCTCACATTCTCCAGAGGCTTCGATCCGGAGCACCCTCGGCCCTGGATCAGACATTCGCAAGCGGACTTCTTTGAGATTCAATATGATCTCGGACATATCCTCAAGCACACCCGGGATAGCCGTAAACTCGTGCATGACGTTATCTGCCTTTATTGAGACAATGGCAGCACCGTGAAGTGAGGAAAGGAGGATTCTACGAAGCGCATTGCCGATCGTAATGCCAAAACCCCTTTCCAGGGGCTCACAGACAAACTTCGCGTAGGACGTAGTACTGCCAGTGATCTCAATACCTCTCGGCTTGATCAGCTCGCGCCAATTCATGTACATAAGCTCATTTGATGACATGCTTAATCTCCAAGTTTGATTCGAACTTACTTCGCTTCGCAATTGGTCGAGTAGTCAAGTAGTTGAATAGTCGAGTAGTCGAGTAGTCAACCACTTGACCACTCGCCGACTCGACCACTCGACCAGAGTCGTAGGAATTCTCCGCCGTAGGCGGATAGAAATTGCGAGACGTTTATTTAGAATATAGTTCCACTATCAATTGCTCCTGAATCGGCATCGTCAATTCTTCCCGGGTGGGATAGGCCTTGACCGTTCCCCTGAAATGTTCCTTTGAAAGTTCAAGCCATGCCGGAATACCGCGCCGCACCACAGCATCCATAGCATCGGAAATGACGGCCATCTTTCGACTCTTCTCCCGCACCTCTATTACGTCACCTACCTTTACCAGGTAAGACGGAATATTCATTTTTTGGCCGTTCACCATGAAGTGGTTATGGCGTACTAACTGCCTGCCCTGTGCTCGGGCATTAACAAATCCTAAACGATAGACCGCATTGTCCAAGCGCCGTTCCAGAAAAATCAAGAGGTTGGCCCCGGTTATGCCTCGTGCACGTTCCGCTTTCTTGAACAAGCCACGAAACTGGCATTCCAGCAAGCCATACATGCGTTTGACTTTCTGCTTCTCCCGAAGTTGGATGCCGTAGTCGGAGAACTTCCGCCGTCGCCGCTGTCCGTGCTGACCCGGGGCATACCCTCTACGGTCAAAGGCACATTTGTCAGAATAACATCGATCTCCCTTTAAAAACATCTTCAGGTCTTCACGCCGGCACAGCCTGCATACCGAACCGATATATCGTCCCAAAATAGTCCTCCTTTCACACCCTGCGTCGCTTGGGTGGACGACAGCCGTTGTGCGGAATGGGCGTCACATCTTTGATCAAAACAACATTAAACCCTGCTGCCTGAAGGGCGCGCAAAGCAGCCTCCCGACCTGCACCTGGACCCTTTACATAGACCTCAACGTTTCTCATGCCGTGTTCCATGGCCTTCTTGGCGGCATCCGCCGCCGCCAGTTGAGCGGCAAAAGGGGTGCTTTTCCGCGAACCCTTGAAACCCTGTGTCCCCGCACTGGACCATGCCACCACATTGCCCACAGGATCAGTGATGGTCACGATCGTATTGTTGAATGTAGACTGGATATGGGCTATCCCGTTTAGGATGTGCTTCTTTTCTTTCTTTTTTCGAGAGGGCTTTGCCATGATGTGCGTATACTCCTCCTATCTTTTTCTCTTTCTCACAACACTGCGACGTGGTCCCTTCCGGGTCCTGGCATTGGTACTGGTTCGCTGCCCTCGAACGGGAAGTGATTTTCGGTGCCTGAGACCACGGTAGCAGCCCAGTTCCATCAGTCGCTTCACGTTCATAGAGACTTCAGTGCGAAGCTCTCCTTCAACTTTGTGGTGGTTATCAATGATCTTACGGATGGCCGTAACCTGGTCTTCTCCTAATTGATCCGTCTTTGTGTCAAGGTCTATACCGGCCTCCTGTAATATCTTCCTCGATGTGCTGTGCCCAATCCCATAAATATAGGTCAGACCTATCTCAGCCCGTTTATTTTTCGGCAAATCAACGCCTGCAATCCGTGCCAAAGCTTTTCCCTCCCGTCAGTTTCGTTATTCGTCACTGGTCATTTGTTGCTCGTTGCTGGATACTTGATTCTGGATTCTGGTTATTCGTTTCACCTTCTTTCAAATCCAAAATCCGCATTCCGCATTCCGCATTCCGCAATCGAATCACCCTTGCCTTTGCTTATGTCTCTTATTCTCGCAAATGACTCTGACTATCCCCTTGCGACGAATGATCTTACACTTGCTGCATATCTTCTTTACCGATGCCCTTACTTTCATCTTTTCCTTTCCTTGAACCTGAATCAGTTCTTCTTTGATGCTTTCCTGTTTGTAGCACTCAAAATGACCGGCCCATCTGCTGTAATTGCAACAGTATGCTCAAAATGGGCCGACAAACTCCCATCTTCTGTTACTGCTGTCCATCCGTCTTCTAAGGTCTTTACCTCATAACTGCCAGCATTAACCATTGGCTCAATAGCGAGGACCATGCCTGGTTTCAAGCGAGTGCCCATACCCGGTTTACCATAATTAGGTATCTGAGGGTCTTCATGCAATGCCTTTCCTATGCCATGTCCTACGAATTTCCTGACAACCGAGAACCCGGCTGCCTCCGCATGGCTCTGAATAGCGTGAGAGATATCAGACAACCGTTTACCTGGTACCGCCTGCTCAATGCCCAAGAAGAGGGCTTCTTTGGTGGTTTTCATCAGTCGCAACGCAACATCCGATACCTTGCCCACGGGCACAGTAATGGCGGCATCCCCATAATAATCATTATAGAAAATACCAAAATCCATGCTGAGTATGTCCCCTTCCTTAAGGGGACGTCTGGATGGAAAACCGTGGACGACTTGCTGGTTAACTGATGTACACAGGCTATACGGATAACCCCGATATCCCTGAAAAGCGGGCTTGGCATTTCTCGCAAGGGCCAGTTTCTCGGAAATCTTATCTAGTGTCAATGTATCGATGCCAGGTTCGACTTTCTGCCGCAGAATTTCAAGGATCTCTGCCACCATGACATTGCTCTGGCGGATTTTTTCAATCTCGCTTGGAGATTTCAAGATGACCATGTCAATGTCGTCCCCTAATAGCCCCTCCTTTTTTCATGAAACCCTCGTAGTGTCGAGCCAGCATGTGGCTTTCCATCTGACTGATGGTGTCTATGGCCACGCCCACCACGATCAAAAGGGCAGTGCCTCCGAAGTAGAAAGGGACATTAAACCTGGCAATCAACACGGTAGGCAATACGCAAACCGCTGACACGTATAAGGCCCCGCCAAAGGTTATGCGTGTAAGCACCCTGTCGATATAGTCAGCTGTGCGCTTGCCGGGCCTGATGCCGGGGATATAGCCGCCGTATTTTTTCATGTTGTCAGCCACATCAACCGGATTGAAAGTAACGGCAGTATAAAAATAACAGAAAAAGATGATAAAGCCCACAAACACAAGGTTGTATACGATGCCGCCGGGTGTCATGGCCTGGGCAACGCTTTGCATCCACGGAACATTTATGAAATTAGCCACCGTGGCCGGAAACATAATGATAGAAGACGCAAAAATGGGCGGAATCACGCCCGACGTATTAATCTTAAGGGGCAGATGGGTGCTCTGGCCGCCGTACATCCTGCGGCCAACTATCCGTTTGGCATATTGTACTGGAATCCGCCGCTGGCCCCGCTCCATAAATATGATAATCCCTACGACTACGACCATTAGCGCGACCAACACCAACACCAGAAAAGCCCCCATCTCGCCGGTTTTCATCAAACGGAAGGTGTTGCCAACCGCACTCGGCATGCGCGCCACAATACCTGCAAATATAATAAGGGATATCCCATTGCCGATTCCCCGCTCAGTTATCTGCTCCCCAAGCCACATGATAAAGGCCGTACCAGCGGTCAGGGTAAGCACTGTCATAAACCGAAAGCTCCAGCCAGGATGGGCAACTACCGCTGCTCCGTCAGGCGCGCTCATGCTCTCAAGCCCGATGCTGATTCCGAACCCCTGGATTATACTCAGAACAACTGTGCCGTAACGAGTATACTGCGTAATCTTTTTCCGCCCGGACTCTCCTTCCTTGGATAGCCTATCCAGATGGGGAATGACCACGGTCAGAAGCTGCAATATGATCGAGGCGCTTATGTACGGCATGATCCCCAGAGCAAATACCGAAAGCCGCTCAAGGGCGCCACCCGAAAACATATCAAATAGCCCTAAGAGAGTCCCCCGGGCACGGGCAAAAAACGTGCTAAGGGCATCTGCGTCGATCCCGGGCGTCGGCACTGCACATCCGATACGATAAACCATCAACATCCCGAAGGTGAATAGAATGCGCTTTTTTAACTCAGGGATCTTGAAAATATTTTGAAAGCCACCGACCATAGCTCCGCTTCGCTCCGTAATTCGTCGAGTCGTCGAGTGGTTGAATAGTCGAGTAGTTAACCACTCGACCACTTGACTACTTGACTACTCGACTTGCACTTTCCCTCCAACAGCCTCGATCTTAGTCCGTGCTGACCCGCTGCACCGATCTACCTTCAGTACCAGCGGATACTCAATTGTACCCTGGCCCAAAAGCTTGACGCCGTCTGAGTTTCGTCTGACCAGGCCTGCAGCCGTAAGCGCGGCTTTGTCCACCACCGAACCTTTTTCAAACCGTCCCAGGTCACGTATGTTGACAATCGTAAATTCCTTTCTGAAGATGTTGGTGAATCCCCGTTTGGGCAGGCGGCGCTGTAAGGGCATTTGTCCTCCTTCATATCCGGGCCTGATATTGCCGCCGGAGCGGGCCTTTTGGCCCTTGGTTCCCCTGCCTGCGGTCTTGCCGTGCCCCGAACCCGGTCCGCGGCCAAGCCGTTTAACAGCCTTGCGCGCCCCTTTCGGGGGTGACAGCTCATTCAGTTTCATCGGCCTTCTCCTCGACTTCCAACATATGGAATACCTTTCGAATCATTCCCCGGACCGTAGGCGTGTCTTTTAAAACAACCGTCTTGTTCAACTTTCTCAAACCCAAGCTATGGACTACCCTTCGATGTTTCTCAGGTCTACCTATCATACTCTTTTTCAGCGTTATCCTAAGCGTTTTAGGCAT
>DAOVEU010000329.1:0-3283 GCA_030668805.1 Desulfobacterales bacterium | reverse complement strand
GGCGTGCACATTAACCCTGGCCCAGACCTGGCTTGTAATCATAGTAGCCTGACCGAGACATACAGCATGCTAAAAGCAAGGCAGGCCGATCCGACCAGGTAGCACCAGGGCGGGCTTTAGCTCACTTTAGGCACTTTAGCTCACTTCAAATTGAATACGAAAAACATTCTCTGCCAGAAAAAAACAGGAATTTTAGAACTAAGTTCTGACTTGTCCGTCTCCAAAAACCACAAACTTGGTGGTTGTCAACTCCTCCAGCCCCATGGGCCCGTAAGCATGAAGTTTGGAAGTGCTGATCCCGATCTCGGCCCCCAGACCGAGCTCTCCCCCGTCATTGAACCGCGTAGAGGCATTTACCAGGACCACGGAGGCATCCACCTCCCTCAGAAATTGCCGTGCCCGGGCATAGTCCGAGGTGACAATCGCCTCGGTGTGGGCTGATCCGTACCGCGCAATGTGGTCCATGGCCTCTTCCATAGAGGCAACCACCTTGACCGCAAGGATCAAGTCCAGATACTCGGCTGACCAATCCTCCTCAGAGGCTTTTTTGGCCTCCGGCACGATCTGACAGGTCTTAGGACACCCCCGCAGCTCCACGCCCGCCTCCCCGAAGCGCTTGGCCATTTGAGGGAGAAATGACCCGGCTACAGCTTCATGGACCAAAAGGGTTTCCATGGCGTTGCAAACGCCTGGGCGCTGCACCTTGGCATTGTACGAAATCTTTTCAGCCATACCAGGGTCTGCATCCTTATCTACAAAGACATGGCAGACACCTTTATAGTGTTTGAGGACAGGGATCTTGGAATTTTCAGCCACAAAACGGATCAGTCCCTCACCTCCCCTGGGGATGATGAGGTCCACATATCCCTCCTGGGCAAGGAGCACGTTCACGGCAGTCCTGTCCCTTACCGGGACCACCTGGGCAGCAGCTTCCGGTATGCCGGTTTCCCGAAGTGCCCCCTGGATGATCTGGGCCAGAATGGCATTTGAGTGAAAGGCCTCTGAGCCGCCGCGCAGGATCGCCGCATTGCCGGCCTTCAGGCAAAGCCCTGCAGCGTCGATAGTGGCATTCGGTCTCGACTCATAGATCATCCCAATAACGCCTAAGGGAATGCGCACGCGACCAACCTGGAGACCGTTGGGGCGCAGCCACATACCGGTAATCCTTCCCACCGGGTCGGGGAGCCTTGCCACGTCGCGCAAGCCGCCAGCCATCGATTCTATGACCGCATCACTGACCGTGAGCCGGTCGATCATGGCCTCTGAAAGCCCTTTTTGTCTTGCATCTTCCAGATCCTTTTCGTTTTCCTGTTTGATCGTGGCGGCCTCATCAAGGAGCTTTTGGGCAATGCGCTCTAATGCCTCGTCTTTTTTCTGCGTACTTAGACGGGCCACCATCTTTGCAGCCTCTTTTGCATCTCGGGCCATATCCGTGATGGTCTTTTCTATTGACATACAGTTCCCTCCTTCGTCCTTTGTCCTTGGTCATTTGTCATTTGTCAATCGGGGTGTAAATCAAGATTGTTGGTTATTGAGTTCAATTGTGAGGTGTCAGTGTTCAGGTTTCAGGCCCGCCCTGGTAATCTGCTGGGCCAGGGTTTCAGCTCTTCAAGTTTCTCGATCCTGACACCTGAAACCCGAAACCTGACACCTTTTCCCCAAAGCTAAATACGTAGCAGACGGACATGGATTTTCTCATTGCCAACAGCTGTGATTCACACCCTGTCAATCGTCAATCATCAATCATCAATCATCAATGGTAATGACTAAGTTGTCTCTGTGAATCACCTCGTCGTAGTGCTTATATCCCAATCGCTGTTCGATCTGGCTGGTCTTAAGGCCCATGAGCTTCCTGATATCAGCGGCCCTATAGTTTACAAGCCCTCTGGCAAAAGCCACCCCATCCGGGTCTATGCAACTAACGGCAGCGCCTACACCAAAGTCACCCTCAACATTCTGAATACCAATCGGCAGCAGGCTTCCGCCGTCTTTGCGGATGGCCCTGGCTGCTCCACTGTCTACCTTGACGGTACCCTTTGCCTTTAGAGTGAAGGCAATCCAACATTTCCGACTGCCCATCTTTTCCTTTCCTGGGAGAAAAAGGGTTCCCATGTCCCGGCCCTCAAAGAGTCTTTTCAGGATGTTTGGTTTAAGGCCGTTTGCAATGACCATAGGAATTCCGCTCGTGGTGACCTTCTTTGCCGTCTGGATCTTGCTCGACATCCCACCCATGCCGAAAGCCCCTGGAATATCACAGGCTGCCCTTTCCATGGCGCGGTCGATCCTGGACACCATGGGTATGAGCAAGGCATCTTTGTGGGCCGCCGGGTTTTTGTCATAAAAGCCGTCAATATCGGTCAGGTTGATCAGTATCTGGGCATCCATCAAATGGGTAATCATGGCCGACAGGTTGTCATTGTCTCCGAATTTGAGCTCCTCCACAACCACTGTATCATTCTCGTTGATGACAGGAACGATCTTCCAATCTAAGAGAACGTTGATGGTATTGCGGGCATTCAGATAACGCCTCCGGTTGCAAAGGTCATCTCTGGTCAACAGGATTTGAGCCGCTTTTTTTTGATAACGAGCAAAGGACTTCTCGTACTCTAGCATGAGCCGGGACTGTCCTATAGCGGCAATCGCTTGCTTGTGTGGGATATCAGAAGGCCTTTCAGCCATACCCACCTTTTTCATCCCCGAGGCGATGGCCCCGGAACTGACAAGGATCACCTGACGCCCCTGGTCCATAAGCATAGACACCTCTCGGGCCAGGCGTTTTATCACTCTATCGTTAAGACCCTGTTCATGGGTGAGTACCCCGCTGCCAACCTTGACGACAGCTCGCCTGACACGGTCAAAAAGGTTTCTTCGAATTTGAAGACGTTCCTGCCTTGCAGTCATGTATCGATCTCGGGGTTCTCGATTTGTAACTACTCAGGTTGTCAGGTTCACGGTTGGCTACTTTGCGCTTTTGTAACTGCTCGGGTTGTCAGGTTCACGGTTCACGGTTCACCGTTGACCGTTGACAGGTTAATCTCTGAACCGTGAACCGTGGAACCTTGAACCTGAGTAGTTACCTCGATTTTATCGAACTCAGCCTGTCTGACCTTTTCCACAAGCCCAGCCAAATGGTCTCTTAATCGCTCCAGGCCCTCACCCGTGATGGCTGAAATGACCCATACGTCGGGATTCAATGGCTGAAGGGCATTGCGAAGTTTTTCCGCCACAGCATGGGTACCGGGTTTGTCTACCTTGTTCAATGCAATTACCTGGGGTTTTCGGC
>DAOVEU010000287.1:0-3702 GCA_030668805.1 Desulfobacterales bacterium | reverse complement strand
CTTTTTACCGATCCTCAACCCCCCTTTTGTAGGATGCATTTTGCCTTCCTGCTCATCGAGGCCGCTGATCCAGCCGGTTCGTGGGTCGTCTTCACGGTGTCGGCCGAGTATGTTATGAACCTGATCGACGAGGCGCAATGCGAGATGCTTGTATTTTTCCTCATCCGTTTGGCGATAGAGCTCCAGGAAGTTGCATACGGCAAAAGCGTCAGTCCACAAGTAGCGCCCTGGAACCTTCTCGGCTGTTGAAAGTCCGGTCAGATTGGCAAATTCAGTCATGATTTCCCCAACAACAGACCTGGATGCGTTTGGTTTCATCATTTGGCAATTCAGATGTTCGACATAGCTTGGATTAAAATGAATATTTTGAGTTTAGATGGTGTTATTATCAGATAACTGAGGCATGGGTCAACTTATTGTTAACCCCAAAAAGACGAGGTTCGGGGGGATGTAAAGTGTCCAAGCCGGCCAAGGTCGTCCATTGGGCTATTCGCTGGCCCAGACCTGGACCTGAAGCATGGAAGCTACTGCAGACCCAATCGTAAAGGTCTTGAACAAGTAGATATTCGGCATTAACAAAATCTTATAAGGTCCAACGAACGTCTTAACCTTTCGAGAAAAAATTGCCGAATTCCTTCATAAAAACCGAGTCCTTTATAAAATCGTTCTCCTTGATACTGAATAGTCAAACATTCTACGGTAAATCCGATTTCTTCCAGACGGTTTTTGTAGCTGTCCTCTTCCCCCAAAAGGTCCTGCTCCACATGGAGCCCGGCAACATACATGAACGGTATGAGTCGGGCTCTCAATTTGTTTTCGCCTGAATGAAAGGAAGAAAGAGTTCCTTGAATCTTTCTAAATACGCCTTCCCTATCAGGGATTCCTTCGACTGAACAAAAAGAAACGTTGCTAAAGCTCCGGGACAGAAGGTGGTCAAGTCCTAAGTAAACAATATTTGCTGAGTCGTCACACAGCGGTGTACCGTGTGCAACGAGCAGGTTGATTCCCTCTTCAGGAGAAATAAAGTCCTTTGAAACGATATCTAGTACCTCTTCAACAAAATGCCACCGATGCAACAGCGTCTCCCCCACCAGCACCCTGAGACCGGGAAACGACTGGCACGAATCTGCAAGAACCTCATATTCCGTTCCGGGGAAGATCAGAAGCGGCTGAACAATGACCCTGGTAAAGCCTCGTTGTTCAAGGGATGCCAGGGTTTGCAAAATTCCCGGATGTCCTGTTTTTTCCCGGATGATCTCCGATGTATACGCCCATGAAACATCGTAATTTTCGAACTCATTACGCACTAAATTGTCGAATAGCTGGTAAACGGCCTTGCCTCTTTCCGTCGTACCGAAGGCAGTGAGAACAATGGCGGGAAGCTCTTTAAGCTTCGTTCGGCGTCTGTACTTTTTGATGTGCATAACCATCTCCTGTCCTATTTCAAAGAAAACCTGATGGGGACCATGACCCACTGTTTTATCTTTCTTCCATTTTTTGTGCCGGAGACAAAGGTCCAGCCTTTGACCGATTTTAAGGCAGCGGTGTCCAACACCTCAAAGCCCGATGACGCCTCTATTTCTATCTTTCCGACCAAACCGTTCGCAAGGACCTCAACTCGAAGGAGAGTCCTGCCCTCATAACCCCTTCTCCTTGCAAGTTTGGGATAGTGAGGGAGAGGATTTTTTCCGTAATTCAGTGGAGTATCCACGACGGTATGTCCGCCTGACCAGTTCCCCTCGGGCGTTCTAGGGCATTTGGCTCCGCCTTCAAGAATATGTCTCATAATCGACGCGGTCGTAGCAGTGGCCTCGCTGTCAATCTCTCTTCCCGGGATCGCTGGCCCATCGCTGCCAGGGCTCTCTTCTACGGATTCAAGCTTATTCTCACACACAGGCTCAAGGGTATCTCTAGCTGCCTCTTCATGCCTCTTTTCTTTAACGTTACCTTCCTCTGTTACAGACTTGGCCACAATGTGCTTTTTGTACGAAACTTTTTTCACCGGGACAGGGGTTTGTTTTGAAGGCACCCTGCTTCTTGCGTGGGATTCAGGCTGAAGGTAGTTATCAGCAGGAAGCGCAGGAGTAACCAGTTTTCTCGGATGAATGATAGATATGGAGATCGGTCTATAGATGCTATGCGCCTCTGTAATGTTTCCCATGGAGAGGGGGGCAATCAGGACAGAAGCATGTATGGCAACGGCAAGTGCGACTGAGAGAAAAAAATCCCTTTTCATTACTCTTCTGTTGTCTGTGGCGTTGATTCCATGGAAATCCTTTGAAAACCGGCCAGCCTCACCTTATCAAGGACATCTACAAAGACCCTGTAACGGGAATCCCTGTCTCCTGAAATAATCGCGATCTTCTGTGGATAGTCAGCTCGTTCTCTTTTAAGGCAACCAAGGAGCCTATCCCTGGCAATCAACACCTTGTCCACAAAGATATTCCCTTTTTCATCAATGGTGATGTGCAGGGGCTTCCCCTTTTCCTTTTCAACGGTTTGAGCATTCGGCAGCACCACCGGAATTCCCCTGTAGACCACCATTGAAAGCATAGAATATATAAAGAAGACAAGGAGTAAAAACACGATGTCTATGAGCGGAATCAGTTCGATGCGGGCGCTTTTTTGTTTAAAGTGTAGCTTCATTTCTCGTAATAGTTCACCGCAGGGCGCGCAGAGAACGCAGAGAAAATGTAAATATCAAAAAATTCGGGGGTGGTCATGACTTCCGCCAGCTCGACACCTTTGTGGGAGCGGCATTCTTGCCGCGACCGTCGCGGCTGGAAAGCCGCTCCCACAGATTGGCCCAAATTATGATCAAGCCCAAGAATTCTTTGTTTTCATACTCAGCGATCCTTGCCCGCCATTGCCGCCATTGCGAGCATTGGCGGATGCCCGGTATCCCTGGCGCTGGCAGGCGCGGGTGGCAGGCGGATCCGGGTTCTCAACGGTAAATAGAATAGGGTCAACGGTTAGCATTTCTCTTGCTCTCTGCCATAAACAATCTCCAGGGATGTGGCATACTTTTCAATACGAATCCCCGCCTTTTCCACTTTTGACATGAAATAGTTGTAGGGAAACAGTGTAAAGATGGCTATCAGCAGACCAACTGCAGTCGTAATCAATGCCTGGGCTATGCCTGATGTAACAGCCTGCGGGTCCTGGATACCCGCTCTTCCGAGCATATCAAAGGAATGAATTATGCCGATAACCGTGCCGAGTATGCCCAAAAGAGGTGCGGCCGTAATCATGGTGTCGAGCGCGGGAAGATACATTTTCATCTTCTTGATCTCCTCCAATGCAGCCATTTCCATGGCCTTGGAAAGCGAGTACTCTTTGTGAACTAGGCCGCACACGAGTACCCTGACGACATAATCTGCTGCTTCTTGCGTGCTCGTTCTAATCTCCTCATATTTTCTGAGGCGTGCAAGTTCAAGCACCTCATGAATGAGTGAATCGTCCGCCCTTCTCTTTTCCCGAATCCAAAAAAGGCTTCTTTCAAGTATTACCGTCAGCGACACCACAGAGCATGCAAGGAGGGGATACATAATGACTCCCCCTTTTGGGAATAGGTCAAAGATCATAAGTCAAACTCCTAATCCGGACAGGCCGGAACCAAAAAAGAATAAATCTATCACGAAAACACGAAATTACGAAGGCACGAAAAAAAAGAAAATATCATTTCGTGTTTTGTGGCTTTTG